>NZ_CAPG01000034.1:0-195463 GCF_000321185.1 Bacillus sp. AP8 | reverse complement strand
AACTACTTGATTGGCTTTGAGTTGTACTATTTTGAGTTACTCCACCAGAGTTATTCGAGTTACTACTGCCACTTCCATTTGGCTTGCTTGGGTTTTGGTTATTGTTGTTACCATTAGCGTTACCATCAGTATTACCGTTGCCATTGCCATTGCCATTATTTCCATTACTATTGCCATTGCCATTGCCATTATTTCCATTACTATTGCCATTGCCATTATTTCCATTACCACTATCTTCGTTAGGAGGTGTAGTTGGGTTATCTGGATTGTCTGGATTATCGACGTCACCATTATCATCTGGGTTTTCAATGTTTGAATCTTCATCATCGCCAGGTTGCTCTTCCTCTTCAAGAGGGTCTGGAATTTTTATCGTAACGGAAGCAGGATCACTTTTTAAATCACCTACTACGGCAACAACAGAGAATTTATATGTTTTACCGGCTTCCGGATTAGAGACTTTTGCTTCCATTTTATCTGTAGTAGTAATGGCAGTTTCTCCACCGCCATCAATGCTTTGCTTCACTTCGAATACCGGTTTTTGTTGATCTTCGCCAACCTCTGGGTAACTCCAGGTTAAGGTAGCTTGTTTTGTTGTATCATCATATGAAACATTTAAATTAGTTGGTGCGTCAAGTTTATCATATGTTTCAGATACCTCTGTTGGCTCGGTTCCTTTTACAAAATACTCATAAGTGATATTGTCTTTTGGTGTAAAAGGACTTGGAAGTTTAGCTGGATTTGAACCTTTTTCAATACCAACTTTTACAACGCTCTTAGGTTTTGAGAAATCTTTCGTGTCTACATTTTCAGAAACATGTGACATTAGATTTTTAAACATTTTTTGAGCTAATTTTTGTGATTTAGAACCTAGATATTCTTTTTTCTTTTCATATCCAGTCCAAACGGCTGCCGTATATTTAGTCGTGTATCCTACGAACCACGCATCAGGAACGGCTGCAGGGTCCGTTATGCCAAATTTATTTCTTTCATCTTCTGAATAGTTTGTAGTACCTGTTTTACCAGCAACTGGTAGTCCAGGTACGTTTGCTAATGTACCAGTACCACTTTGAACAACAGTCTTTAACATATCTGTAATCATGAAAGCTGTATAATCCTTCATGGCAACTTTAGGTTCAGGAGTTAAATCTATTTTCGTTTTTTTATCAGCCAATACGATTTTTTTAACCGTATGTGGTTCGTTATAGATTCCTTCATTACCGAAAGCACTATATGCTCCAGCCATATCTTTAGAAGAGAATCCGTACTTCATACCACCGATACTAGATGATTCATGAAAATCATCCTTGAAGTCTAAACCAAGTTTCTCACCGAATTCTCTTGATTTATCTGCTCCAACAGCTTGAAAAGCTTTTAGGGCCGGTATATTTAACGATTTAGCAAGGGCTGTACGAATTGTCATTTGTCCTTGATGTCGATTGTTATAGTTGTTAATTGGTGTTCCATCAGAATAACTATATGGCTCATCGACAATTTGTTCGTAAGTTGACCATTTTAAATATTCAACCGCAGGACCGTAATCAAGGATGGGTTTAATGGTCGAACCGGGCTGTCTTTTTTGTTCTGTTGCAAAGTTAAATGGACGTTGTACTTTTTGATTTCGTCCGCCACCAATTGCTCTGATTTCACCAGTTGATGTGTCTAAAAGCGTAATACCAGCTTGCATTTCATCATTAGGGAAAGAAACAACCTCATCTGTATTAAGCATTTTGTAGACGTAGTTTTGTGCATCTTGATCAAGAGTTGTATAGATTTCTAATCCATCTGTAAATGGGTTATAGTCTGTTTTTGTTTCAATTTCATCTAATACAGTGTCAACGAATGAATTAAGAGCGGAATTTTCTTCTTGTTGACGTTCATCTTCTGGTAATAAAGAATCTGTTATTTTTACACTTTGCGCTTCTTTCATTTCACTTTCAGAAATATAACCGTGCTTATTCATAAGCTGCAATACAACATTACGTCTTTTTTCAGCACGTTCTGGATGGTTGAACGGATTATATCTCGTTGGACTTTGAGGAAGACCTGCGAGAGTTGCCGCCTCAGGTAATGTCAGCTCATCTAGTGATTTATCAAAATACACTTCAGCAGCTGTTGCAACACCATTTGCACGTGCTCCGTAGAAGATTTTATTAATATACATTTCAAAAATTTCTTCTTTAGAGTACTTTCGTTCGATTTGGAAGGATAACCAAAGTTCTTGAGCCTTCCTTTTTAAAGTTTTTTCATCTGTCAAGAAGGATCTTTTTACAAGCTGTTGTGTAATCGTACTCGCACCTTGTGAGCCGAATCCGCTTGTAAAGTTAGCAACTACAGCGCTAGCTAAACGAAAAGGATCGACACCATGATGTTTATAAAATCGTGAATCCTCCGTAGCAATAACTGCATCTTTTACAATATCCGGAATATCTTCGTATTTGACGTAGTTCCTTTTTTCAAGGCCAACCTCTTTTACTAGTTTTTTATCAACATCATATATTTTTGATGAAATAGGGTCCTTTAATAAAGCTTCATCTAATTCAGGTGCGGAGCTAACAAAATAAGCAAATGTAGCCGCTCCACCAACAATACCAATCCCAATTAGAATTAATAAAGATAGCATTATTTTTTTAAATAAGCTTTTGGATGATTTATTATTTTTATTTTTCTTTTTACTTCGTTGTAAATTTTTTCTTCTCTCTTCTCTAGTCTGAATCTTATCAGCCATTGCAGCAATCCTGCCTTTCTTTTAAATCCTTAAAGCGATTTATCAATCAATGGATCGATTACTTTTAGATAGTCGATACGTGGTTGATAACCTATAGGGACTTTATATGAAGTAAGTTCTACTTCTTTTTTTGTTATCGATTTTCTACCACCGGACAGCATACGATTCCAAAAACGTATGAGTTGATGGGCTTCCATCACATATATTTCTTCAAGCGAAGAAAAGCGAATAATGATAAACGCAAATCCTTGTTGTTTTAAAACATTTTCCATGTGCGTAATTTGATGTTCATGGAAATTTTGCAGGGGAAACGATGTTGAATTTTTCGTTTCCTTTGCCTCAAAATCAACATACTTTCCTTTATAAACCCCATTGTAATCCGTTGTAGAAGCTTGTTTAAAATAAGCTTCCTTTATTACGGCAGCACTTCTTTTTGGATAATGAACATCTACAATTTGGATTGGTGTTGGTTTTTTATGAATGACCGCTATATTTTCTTCTAGATAATATTTATTAGTTTCATTCAAATCTTCCTCTAATGTCATTCCACGATTACTATAATTTATTTGTTGTTTTGGAAGAGACGGCTGGTTTTTCCTTCGTTCAACGGCAACAAATTTTCTTCCGTTTGGATAATGAAAGATCACTTTTTTTCCTCCTGACCACTCATATATGATAACAGATATGGAAATGAAATGTAGTATAAAATAATTGGAATCACTTCACTCTATAATTATGATTATACACTTTTTGTTTTTTTTATAGAAAGAGGTTGTTAATAGTGTCTAATGATTCAAAAGTGTTTCATTCATTAAATCATAATCATATTATAAATCAAATATTTTATGACACATGGAAAATGAATCAAGATAATATTTCACGAACAAAGGCATATGATATATTTTTCAAGCAATATCCTGAAGTCAAGTGGGCTTATTTGGCCAGTATGGTTTCACGAAATGCGGGTTGGAATATGTGTGATTTAGAAGGTTCCATTTTAAAAAGCATGCTTTCTCAGGAATATAGAAAAGCACTTTTTCTTACATATGAAACAGCTAATTATCTAATATTTCAAGATGCATTCCCACAATTATTGCTTTACCATTATTCGACGAAATTAAAACGGAATTTGTTTCAGTATTTTGAAGTTTTTTCGATAACAAATTTTATGAGAAAAGAATGGGATTATTTTTGTAGATATGGGAACGAAGACAGATTAATGACTTCTTTAATCATTAATGAACAAAATATTATTCAAACACCTGTCATTGAAGGCCGTTTTTTTCATGATAAGGTATTTTCCTCTGCTATTTTTATTTTGCAAGATTTTATGCATTTTAATTCAGTTGTATTTCCTACTTTAAATGGTGAGTTATATGGGGCATCTGTATCCCATTTTAAAAGCCTTGATGCAAGAATTCAGTTAGGGAAAAGACTAGCCCAAATATTATTTTCAGAGCAATATTTTTTATTTCGAACATTTGCAAACAAAGTAGAGCATACTGGCTCTAGAGAGGATTATGAAAAATATTTGAAACGTAAAATGAATCATCGAACACCTTATTTGCGTATGACGTTTCCTCTCATAAAACATCCAGTTTATATGTACCAAAGCTGGGAGAATCTCCGAAAGGTAAAGAATACATGGAGAAAACCTATCAAACGGAATGAAAGTAATAATATTACGAAATGGTATATAAATAAGCAGTCTCAATTACAAATGTTTGCGTCCATCTATCATGCTTTGTTGTAATTGTATGGATTTTACAAGGATGAAAAAGCTGATACAAAATGATTATCAAGTCATCATTTGTATCAGCTTTTGTGATTTATTTTGGGTAACCAATTACTTATTAAAACTTGCGTATGTTTTTGTTTTTTGTTTGTAATGAATTACACGTCATGAAGCTGAGCATTATGACAGCAAGTACGGTGTTTTATTACAAAGATAAAATGACTTAAGTAGCTGGGCGATCTGGACCAGTTAATTTCGGATTTCCTTCTGCTGATCTTCCCGATGACTTTGCGTTTTTTTGTTGTTTCTTATCTTGCTCAATTGAATTGTTTCTTCCCATTTTTCACACCTCCTATTAAAAGTCTTCCTTATGAATCGAAAAAACATGCACGAAATTTTGTCGAACAAAAGCTTAGTTATACTTTCTTTGACGGTATTCTTCTAGTTTTGTCGTTAGTGAAGGAAATGATAACCGAATAAAGAATTATACGTTATAGATGATCGAATAGGGGGAATATGCATGGAAAAAAGAATGATACCAATAGATGAAATATTGGATCTTTTTAAAAAAATTGAAATAGAAGTTGAAGCAGCGGATCGTAAAGTAATGTCTGCAATAGCAGATGAGAAACAAAGAGTGATTACCTCATATTTAAAAAATGTGGGTGCCATTGAAGAATTGTCAATGAAAGATAAGGAAAAAAGGTTATTTTTAAAGAAGCAAAACAGCAAGAATCCTATGAGAAAGACATATAATATTTGTTTAGACTATAGTTTTTAACTGTTTTGCGCCGGAAAAGGGCGCTTATTTTTTTGTGATTATTTGCGGATTCTTTTATACTTAGTAATGTTATCTTTTTAATATAAACAATATGAAGATAATAAAAAAGGGATAAATTGATGGAGTTGTTTAAATGAAAAATAGTCAGGCATTAATGTATACAAAGCAGTTAGAGACTTTATTGCTAGAAATAGATGATATATATGAAAAAACCCGAGATAGTAAAGAGGAGCACGATTTCTATAAAATAATAGAGCCATTTGTAAATCATGCCATTGAATTATCCTCTAAATGGAGAGAAGCGATTGATGTTATTATTGCTGAGCGTTCAACGTATTTTATTGGTGAAAGACAGTTGGACCAAATTCAAGATAATATTTCGAAATTAAGCGTTCAAGCATTTCATTACATGACGAGCTATAAACTATTTAAAAGTTATTTACAATCAACTAAATTCCTTTTAACGACAATTATAAGGCAGCTCCAAAGATAGTCTAACAAGACAAAAATTAGGTTTCTTTATCACAAGATTATCGATTTGCTCATATAGTAATATGAGTATTTATGATAGCTAAAGAAGAAAGGGGATAAAGTTATGGGACCTATACCTATGATGAGATATCAGAGCGGAATGCAAAACATTGAAGAAGCCTCTTATCATATGATGGGGAATCCTTATATGACAGGATATTTAAATAACTATTCATTTCCATTCAATAATCATTCCGTACATGCTTCTTCTATGCATGAGCATTTGAATAATAGAGAGCAGGAAATGTTTAATCAAAGTATGCATCAAATGTATCCACCTCCTTATAATTCATTACCCCATGGCTTTAATGAAATGTCACTTCCTACTGGGAACTATGATCATGGTCACGACAATTATCAAGTAAATAATAATTATCAAATGGAACAAAATATGTACTCTCAAAATCATCAAGATGTCCCAAATAATCCATTTCTTTATCCGCAACATGAACAACAAGGAATGCATAACTATCCGACACCATTTCAGCCTATAGGGAATTCAGGTCAGCAGTATGATACGAATGGATACAATGGGGCGATTCCTTTTCCACAATTACAAGGAGGATATCCTTATGGGCATAAAAATATGTCAAACTCTCCATTTGCAAATCCCTTAGAATCGAAAAAAATGGGACCTTATATGAATGCGTCATTTCCAAATCCATATCCAAAGCAAGCATTCATGCAAAAGTCTCAGCCGTCAGGCTTTAAATCCATTATGAATCAATTTAAAACTCAAGATGGATCAATGGATGTTACGAAAATGATGAATACAGCTGGCCAAATGGTTGGGACCGTAAGTCAAATGCAAAATGTTTTTAAAGGACTTGGAGGTATCTTTAAAGCCACAACATAAAAAGGGGCTGTGTCAAGAAAGGAATGTATTCCTTTGTGACACTCCCCTTTTTTATGATTGCTTTCAAAAGGTTTGAGTATATCAGTAGAAATCATAAAAAGTTAATGGATCTAATGTTGGTATCGAAACATGATATTATTTAGTGAAGTATTTAATTAATGTTTTCTAAAAAAATGTTGCCTTTTAAAACGTTCGGTGAAAAAAAGGTTGTTTAATTGGACCGTGAATTGAGACCACTGGGGAAGCAATCGGGACAGGCGACATCTCACAGGCCCTATGTACCGAGGTGACTCACTACCCACCCCATGGAAAGTGAGTTTCCTGGAACAAAATTCAACCTATATTCACTCCTTGTTAATTGGCAATAAAGTTTGAAAATTAGACTAATTAATAATCTTTACTTCTTTGCCCTTAATTTTAGGTACAGTGATTTCTAGTAATCCATCTCGATGTTCTGCTTGCACTCCTTTATCGTTTATGGGCTTCACAAAAGTAATACTTCGAGTAATGGTTTTAGATGTTTTTTGGGAGCTAATCGTATTTCCTTTGGAATCGTGTTGATTTAAGGATTCATTATGTTGTACGGAAATTTGCAAAGATTGCTTGAAGGCTTCGATGTTAATTTGTTGTTTATTAATACCAGGTAATTTTGCTTTGATAATATATGCATGCTTCTCTTCTGTCATTTCAATAGGGAAACTCTTATTTAAGCCGGAGTTTTGAAAGAAGCCATCCATTGTTTGTAGGAATCCACCTAAAGGTTTACCACTGAATAAATGATCCATGCTTGTTACAAAATCGAAGAAAGGATCATTTTTATTTCGCTTTGATGGGAGTTTATTGGTTTTTTTGTCAGCAGACATTAGTGGTTCTCCTCTCTGTTTGATGATGTAGGCATTTGTCTTTACATATACTATATGTAAATAAATTACTAAAGGTTCCTTCATTTTTTTCGCCGTTTCTTTAACTTAACAGGGGTTTTTGGAACAAGGACATGACATAGTATTATAATCAAAAAAGATTTCTCAAAAAAGTAGAGAAATGTTCATTCTTCTATTGTTGATAGGCTAAAGAGAGTGTAGAATGATAAATTGTGATTGATGTATTTTTAATAAGTGAGGGAAAAAGGATGCAAAAAACAATCTTATTTCTTTTTTTCGTTGTACTTTGTTTAACGATGGTTGTTTTTACAGTTATGAGAAATAGTTTTTATGCTTTTTTATAATAATTGGGTTATTTGACTAGTACATGTGCCTTTCATTCTACATAGTCTGTTAATGTAAAAATAATCTATGTAGAAAGGGGACACTTCAATGGAGAAAAAATTCAGTGGAGTTCCTAGTATGGTGGCACCTTCATATACTAGTCCAGCTGCTAAACCAGGTGGAAATATGAACTTACAATGGTGTGGTCCATCGCAAGTAAGTCCAGCAACAATGGCTCCAGGGTACCCAACACAAGTAAGTCCATCGATGATGGGACCAGGTTTTGGTGGACCAGGTTTTGGCGGCTCACCACAATTTGGCCCTACAAATGTTGCTCCGACACAAACTATGCCAGCACAAGTAAGTCCAACTCAACAAATTGTACAGAAAAATGTATTCAAGCATATCGTACCGCATATTCACCCAACTCATACTACTACAGTGAATGAACATGTATATCAACATCAGCACTATTTTCCACATACTCAATCTGTTGTGAATGAATGTTGTAATCAACAAGTAATGTGTGGTCCTTTGCCTCCACCAATGCCTAGCTGTTTCTGTCCACCAAGACCATTTTGTTAAGAAGAAATGGGGCTGAATATCAGCCCTTTCTTTTATGTGGTTTCTATGATACACTCGCCCTTTAATACATAAAAATGATGTGGTGCAGAAAGTAAACTTAGTATATTTTATATATGGGAATAAAGGAGTTTACTACATTGAAAATTTTATACGTAACAGGTTATAAAAATTATGAATTGGGTATTTACAGTAATGAAGCAAAAGAAGTTGAATATATTAAAAAAGCGCTATTAAGACGGTTGATTCACTTAATTGATGATGGTTTAGAATGGGTGATTATTACAGGTCAACTCGGTGTAGAGTTATGGGCTGCAGAAGTTACATTACTGCTTAGAGAGCAATATCCCCAATTACAGCTAGCCGTTATTACTCCATTTTTACAACAAGAGGCTAATTGGAGTGAAAAAAATAAGGAGTATTACGAATATATTGTCTCTCAAGCTGATTTTGTGGAAAGTATTTCTCATAAGCCTTATATAAGTCCCATACAATTCAAAAATAGAGATCAATTTCTTTTGCAAAAATCTGATGGATTGCTGGTAGTGTATGATTATGAAAAAGAAGGGTCTCCACAATATATTGTGAAAGCTGCAAAGGAATATCAAGAGTATAATCCATATGAAATATTGAATATTGATTTTTATGATATTCAACAATTAATAGAAGAAGATGCATTTGAACATAATAATTATTAGAAATTGACAATTATATTAAATAATTATCGTTATTTTTACTAATATTTGATATGATAAATTGACAAAGTATAAGCTTTTTGAAAAAATAAAATAAAAGTCAATGAATGGCATACATATTGAGGTGAATCTGATGTTGTCGGATAAAATAAAGTTAACGGCGAAAGATATATTAGAAAAAGAATTTAAATCTGGAATGAGAGGCTATAAGCCAGAAGATGTTGACCAATTTTTAGATTTGATAATTCGTGACTATGAAACATTTCATCAAGAAATTGAAGAATTGAAACAAGAGAATGTAAAGTTACGTAAGAAGCTTGAAGACAATAATAATCGTCCTACTACTGCTTCATACCAACAAGCAGCTCCAGGTACTACTAATTTTGATATATTAAAACGTTTGTCTAATCTTGAGAAACATGTCTTCGGAAATAAATTGTACGAATAATGATGAAACATTACATACTTCATACCTATTATTTGTAATATAGGTAAATACTGTTTGTACGATATTTTTCTTGATATTTTTATATCAAAGCCATATAATGATTAATGTTATCTTTGATGACGTTCGGGTAATCGCTGCAATCACATTATGTGTTTGTAGAGGAAAGTCCATGCTCGCACAAGCTGAGATGCTTGTAGTGTTCGTGCCTAGTGAAAAAATAAGCTAGGGCAGTCTGGAAGACTGACGGCCGGGAAACTACCTAAGTCCGTTATGGATATGGTACAACCCTATAAAAGTGCCACAGTGACGAAGCCTTTTCAGAAATGAGAAGGGTGGAACGGGTAAACCCCACGAGCGAGAAACCCAAATATAGGTAGGGGCACCTTTCACCTTGGAAATGAACGAGGTAAAGGACAAGTTAATACTTGTAGATAGATGATTGCCGCCTTTGTACGAGATTATTTATAATCATTTGCAGTACGAAGGAACAAAACATGGCTTATAGAGCGTTATCAAAATAATATTAACTCATTATGTTAAACAGTAGACTCTCCTTTAAGAGGAGAGTCTTTATTGTTATAATAGATATCAAGTAAAATATTGGTGAAATGAATGTTTTATTAATAATATTTCTATAGATACTATTTCTGAATGAATAAAAGGAAAAAAGTTAAAATTAGTAAAAGGTGATAATATGGCACAATATACAATTATAGCAACAGCAGCGATGGGACTTGAGGCTCTTGTCGCGAAAGAAGTAAGAAATCTAGGGTACGAATGCACCGTTGATAATGGGAAAGTTGTGTTTAAAGGTGATGAGACAGCTATAGCAAAAGCTAATATGTGGTTACGTACAGCAGATCGCATCAAGATTGAAATCGCCAAATTTAAAGCAACAACTTTTGAAGACTTATTTCAACAAACTAAAGCAATTCCTTGGGAAAAATATATTACAGAAGACGGTGAATTCCCGGTATCAGGAAAATCTTTGAAATCTAAATTATTTAGTATTTCAGATTGTCAGGCAATCGTTAAGAAAGCCATTGTTGAACGACTAAAAGTAGCATATAAACGAATTGCGTGGTTTGAAGAAAATGGTCCACTTTTTAAAATTGAAGTTGCTTTATTAAAGGATATTGCAACGATAACATTAGATACATCTGGGGTAGGTTTACATAAACGTGGGTATAGAGTAGACCAAGGTGAGGCTCCACTTAAAGAGACATTAGCGGCTGCGTTAGTCATGCTTTCAAATTGGCATCCAGATAGACCTTTTATTGATCCATTTTGTGGTTCGGGTACAATTCCTATTGAAGCAGCATTAATCGGTCAAAATATCGCTCCAGGCTTTAATAGAGAGTTTGTTTCTGAAGATTGGCCATGGATTCCAACGGAAATTTGGGATCAAGTTCGTGATGAAGCAGATAGCTTGGCAAATTATGATCAACCGCTTCAAATTTCTGGTTACGATATTGATCATAAAATGGTAGAAATTGCGAAGAGAAATAGTGTGGAAGCAGGGCTAGGCGATTTAATTACTTTTAAACAAATGCAAGTAAGCGACCTAACAATAAATGAAAAGTATGAGAACTATGGTGTCATAGTAGCTAATCCACCGTATGGCGAACGTTTAGGTGATAAGCCGATTGTTGAGAAAATGTATACAGATATGGGAAAACTATTTTCTCAGTATGAAACTTGGTCAGTCTATATCTTAACTTCAAATGAGGATTTTGAGAGACTATATGGAAAGCCAGCTACAAAGAAGCGAAAACTATTTAACGGATTTATTCGCACTGATTTATATCAATATTGGGGGAAACGTCCTCCAAGAAAAGAAAAATAATCTAGCATAACATAAGAAAAATAAACATAATTATGTACAGCTCAAAAAATTGGCAGAGAGATAAAACATGCTTTCTTGCCATTTTTTTTGGCTGCTATTCTTTAGTAGGGCAGAAAGGAATTAAGAGATGCTGAAAACACTTCCATTTACAGTTGCAAAAAATGAAGCTTTTTATGATAAATTATCTGAGTGGATTGGAGATGTCTTTTACGACATATTACCTGAAAAAGGTTTCGAATTAAGAGATGAACAAATTTTTATGGCTTTTCAATTAGAAAAAGCTTTTAAAGAAAAGAAAACCATCTTTGCAGAAGCAGGAGTAGGAACAGGTAAAACAATAGTATACCTACTATATGCAATTTGCTATGCACGATATACGAATCGTCCAGCTATTATTTCATGTGCCGATGAAACATTAATTGAACAGTTGGTAAAAGAAGAAGGAGACATCGAGAAAATATCAAAATGTTTAGGGTTGGACATTGATGTGCGTCTAGCCAAAGCACGAGATCAATATGTGTGCTTAAACAAGGTGGATAAAGCGGTTTTGAGCGAAGATAATGAAAACATTGACAGACTACAAGAGGAGCTCCCAAGCTTCATCCATGACCATTCTTCTTTAACAAAATTTGAAGTCTATGGGGATCGTAAAGATTATGCCTATTTAACAGATGAGGAATGGAAGAAGGTAGGCTGGGATTCATTACAAAATTGCTTTACTTGTGACAATCGTCATCGCTGTGGACAAACATTATCCCGTGATCATTATCGTAAAGCCATTGATTTAATCGTTTGCTCCCATGACTTTTTTATGGAGCACGTCTGGACGAAAGAGTCTCGTAAAAGAGAAGGGCAGCTTCCGTTACTACCAGAATACAGTGCAGTGATTTTTGATGAAGGTCATCTTTTAGAATTTTCAGCACAAAAAGGACTTACGTACAAAATTTCAGAAGATATGATTTCTGAGGTTCTAACTTCATTACTAGCTAATGATATGAGGGAAGAAACTTTAGAGTTAATTGAAGATACTATTTACTATAATGAACTATTCTTCAAAGATTTACATGGACATAGCAAACAAATTATTGGTTCGCATCGTTATGAATTACAATCTACAGCTAAGATTGTTGAAAAAGCACAAAAGCTTCAGAATCAAATTGAACAAGTTTTAGAAAGCTTAGTATTTGAAGCTGAACTTCACACTGTAGATGAATATAGTGTGCGTGTTAGTGAAGAATATTTAGAGCAAATATCGTATTCACTTTCATTATTTTCAAACGGTCAAAACGCAGTTGTTTGGCTAGAAAAAGATGAATTAAATTCTTGCCTTGTGATCATGCCGAGATTAGTAAGTGATATACTATCGAACGAAGTATTCGCAAAAAGTATGCCGTATATTTTTTCATCTGCGACATTATCTGAAAATGGTTCATTTGATTATATAGCTAATAGTTTAGGAATTGAAAATTACAGCAGCTTTTCTGTAGAGTCTCCTTTCGATTACGATGAGGTTATGAAAATCATTCTAACTCCTTATAACAAGGAAGAACTACAACAAAAAAATGCAGCGGTAATAAATAGTATTCGTAATAATAATGGAAGTTCACTAGTTCTATTTCCTTCAATTGAGGAAATGAAAGCTTTTCGTTCACAACTGGAACAAGAGAAACTTGATTTTCCTGTCTACTTTGAGGGTGATGAAGAAATGAGTAAAACCGTTAAGAAATTCCAGAGCAATGAAGCGTCTGTATTATGTTCTTATCACATGTGGGAAGGACTAGATATACCTGGGAAATCTCTAAATAATGTCATTATTTACGGATTACCGTTCCCACCAAATGATCCTGTCTTCCAGGCGAAGAGACAAGCGGTAAATAATCCATTCAATGAAGTGGACTTACCATATATGATATTGCGTTTAAGACAAGGTATCGGTCGTTTAATTCGTACAAGTAATGATAGCGGACAGGTTCAGATTTTTATTGATAATCAACTTGATTCAGAAGTGCTTCAAGCGGTTAAAAACGTATTGCCAGTCACGCCAGTAGAGAAAGCTTAGCAAATAGGGGCTTCTGAAAAGCGATAAAAAATCACTTTTCAGATAGCCCCTTTTTTTGTATCATTTTTGAATTGAAAAGAATGTCGGAAACTAAGAGTAATTTCTATGGTCAATTTTTCTTGTGTATGTATTATGATAGAATGGAAGGAATAAAGGAGGAATGAACATGACAAATGAGATTTTAGCGACAGAAGAAAAATTTCTACGACTCGTAAAAAAAATCGTGGCATATGAGGAAGCGTTAAACTTAATTTATTGGGATTTGCGTACAGGTGCTCCTAAAAAAGGAGTTAATCAAAGATCAGAAGTTATAGGGTTACTTTCATCTGAGGTTTTTTCGATGTCAACGAGTGATGAAATGGCATCATACATAGAAGCATTATCTAAAGAAGAGGTATATAACAAACTATCTCAAATTTCGCAAAAGTTAGTTGAAGAGTGTAAGAAAGAATATGAACGTAATAAGAAAATCCCTCAAGAAGAACATAAAGAGTATACAGTATTGGTTACAAAAGCAGAGAGTATATGGGAAGAAGCAAAAGCTTCTTCAGATTTTACTTTGTTTCAACCATACCTTGAAAAAATCGTTGAGTTTAATCGTAAATTTATCTCGTATTGGGGATATGAAGGCAATAAATATAATACGTTACTAGACTTATATGAACCAGGAATGACTGTAGACGTTTTAGATCAAGTCTTCGGAACGTTAAGAGAGGAAATTGTTCCACTAGTTCAGCAAATAGCGGAAAGTGATCATAAACTAGATGCGGGCTTTTTATTTGAGCATTTTCCAAAGGAAAAACAAGAGGCATTTAGTTTGGAAATTTTAAAGCAGTTACAATATGATTTTGATGCAGGCCGACTAGATGAAACGGTACATCCTTTTGAAATTACTATTAACTCTGGCGATGTCAGAATTACAACGAAATATGATGAAAGTGATTTTCGTTCAGCTATTTTTGGAACTATACATGAATGTGGCCATGCCCTTTATGAACAAAACATATCAAAAGATTTAGAAGGTACACTTCTTTCTTCAGGTACATCTATGGGAATTCATGAATCACAATCGTTGTTCTATGAAAACTTCGTAGGGAGAAATTATAGTTTCTGGAAAAAAAACTACCCACTGTTACAGCAAACTGTATCATCTCAGTTTGGTAACATCGATTTAGATGACTATTACAATGCTATCAATCAATCAAAACCATCTTTAATTAGAATTGAAGCAGATGAGTTAACGTATCCACTCCATATCATGATTCGCTATGAAATTGAAAAAGCGTTAATAAATGAAGAAATTGAAGTGGCAGACTTACCGAAAATATGGAATGAAAAATATAAGGAATATCTTGGGATTGAACCTAAAAATGATGGAGAAGGTGTTCTTCAGGATGTTCACTGGGCAGGAGGAAGTTTTGGGTATTTCCCTTCATATGCATTAGGTTATATGTATGCTGCTCAATTTAAAAACGCTATGTTAAAAGATATCCCAGATTTTGACCGTCATTTAGAAACAGGTGATCTTTCTTTAATAAAAGAATGGTTGAATGATAATATTCATCAATATGGTAAATTGAAGGATCCGTTACAATTGCTTCAAGACATTACGGGAGAAGGGCTAAATGTACAATATTTAATTGATTATTTAAAAAATAAGTATGCTCAAATATACAAACTAGAAATGTAATACAGTCATATGTGATTTTTTTCTATTTTAAAGAATTGGGGATGGAAAAAAGAAAAATGACCAAGTCAAAAGCCATTTTATATAGTGGGTATATTACAATTGCTGCATTATTTTGGGGTATGATAGGCATCTTTGTTAAGGGACTTAACGAGATAGGTTTTAATGCGATGGAAATCGTAACAATTCGTGTTATGTTTTCATGTTTAATTTTATTTACTTATGGATTGTTTCAAAAAAGGGATCAAATATCCATTCGTGTGAGAGATGTATACTTGTTTTTTGGAACAGGAATTTTAAGTATCGCATTTTTTAATTGGGCTTATTTTACAAGTATGAACATGCTTTCGATTTCAGTAGCGGTCATATTGCTATATACAGCTCCTGCATTTGTTATGATTATGTCTGTTATGTTTTTGAAGGAACGAATTACAATCAGTAAATTATTTCTATTAATAATGACTTTATTTGGTTGTTTTTTAGTAACGGGACTAAATGGAGATATAGTAGGAAATGGTAATGTGAAAGGGTACTTAATAGGGCTAGGAGCAGGTTTTGGGTATGCCTTGTATAGTATTTTTGGAAAATTTGCTATCAAGAAATATACAGCCTTTACTATAAGCTTATATACTTTTTTTATTGCATCCATTGTCTTGATTCCTGCTACGAGAATATGGACTAAACTTGATTTATTATTAAGTAAGAAAGCTATACTTCTTGTATTAGGATTATGTGTTATATCTACTGTTTTTGCCTATTTATTGTATACCGAAGGCTTAAAAGTCATTGAGAGCAGCAGGGCATCAATCTTATCAACAGTAGAACCATTAGCGGCAATGATTATTGGAATTGTACTTTTTGATGAAAGCATCACGATCTTACAACTAGTTGGTGGAGCTATTATCTTTACAAGTGCGATCGTGGCTAGTACAAATTTAGATTTTCTTTTTAAAAAGTATAGAAGTAATAATATAAGCTCCTAAACCATTGGTTTAGGAGCTTATTGTTTATTACCAAAGCTTATAGCCTTTTGAGCCTGGTGGTGCATTTTGAATCATATCTATGAACGGTATTGTATAAGCAAATAAGATTAATATAACGGTAATTCCTAACCATAATTTCCAATTTTCAAATACAAGTGGGGGCTTTTCAGCGTTTTCAGCTGCTTCACCAACTGGGAATTCTTGTTCACCCTTAGGCGCTAAGAATGCTAAATTGATGAAAATAATTAGAATCAAGATAATTCCTATGAAAAGAATTGTTCCACCAACAGCTTGTGCTACTTGATACGGAATCCAATCAAGTGCTCTTTCTGCTTCACCATAAGTTGAATATGATGATCGGCGCGGTGCACCAAGTAAACCAGCCGCATGCATCGCTCCAGACATAAATGCCATCCCTATTGACCAGAATATAGCTTGAACAATCGCTAATTTATTCATTTTTTTCGTTAATACTCGACCAGTTAAATGAGGTACTAACCAATATGAGATACCGAAGAAAGTCAAGACAACAGCAGTTGCTAAAGTTAAATGGAAATGTCCGGTAACCCAAACTGTATTATGTACAACTTGGTTTAATTGATTTGACGCGTTTACCATACCACCTGCACCCGCAGGGATAAATGAAATCATTCCAATAAATGGAACAACAAATCGTGCATCGCCCCATGGAAGCTTTTTAATCCATCCAAATAACCCAGTAGCACCTTTAGAACGTCCATACATTTCAAAAGTACCAAATAAAGAAAACGCAGTCATTAAAGAAGGGATTACTACCAAGAATGTTAAAATGACTTGTAAGAACTTCCATGCTGGATCAATACCCGGTTCAAGTAACTGATGGTGAAATCCTACTGGAACAGAGAACAATAAAAACAATATGAATGACATACGTGCTAAAGAATCCGAGAAAATTTTTGTGTTAAGTACTTTTGGAATAACGACATACCAGCACATATAAGCAGGAAGTAGCCAGAAATATACAAGCGGATGTCCGAAATACCAAAACAGCGTTCTACTAATTAGTACATCAATAGTATCTACAAGACCTAATGACCAAGGTAGCATTTGAATAAGTACAGTTGAAGCAACACCAATTGTTGCAACAATCCATAAGACAGAGTTAATCACAACCATGAATGTAAGGAGGGGACTAACTTTTCCTTTGTTTTGTTTGCGCCATCTTACATAATTAGAAATCATTGCTCCACAAGCGAACCAGCTTCCGACAACGACCAGTGTAAGACCGATATAAAAAATCGGGTGTGCTTTTAACGGTGCATAAAATGTAAATAGTACCGAAGCCTCGTTTAATAGGACCATAGTTGCTGCCATAGCAGTTCCAATAGTCATTAAAGTAAAACCAATCCATCCTGCTTTTCTTGCGCCATTTGATAAAGTACCGGTTGTTCGGCTCACTGCTGCAAATTGAAAACCTAAAATAAAAAACGTTGTAAGGATAAGGCCAAGTAAAACTCCATGAACCGTAAGAACTTGGTAATAGGTAATTCCAAAAGGAAGCTCTAGTTTTCCAGTACGTACTAATGTTTGAAGTAAACCAGCTAGGCCACCAAGTGCCAAAGCTACAAAAGCAACATAAAAATGTGCCATTGAAAGTTTTGCATCACGACGATCTACTTTGTAAGTCGAAGAGCTAAGCATTATTCAACCACCTCAATTCTTGAGTTCATCATGTGATGCCCTACACCACAGTATTCGTTACAAAGAACTAAAAACTCACCGGTTTTATTAAAGGTTGTAACGTATTCACTAATAAAACCTGGTTCAAGCATCATGTTAATATTTGTTCCTGCTACTTCAAAACCGTGAATAACATCCTTTGTTGTTGCAATTACTTTAACTTTCGAACCCTTTGGTACTTCTACTTTTGCAGGGTTATATGAAAAAGCGGATGCTACAAATACTAATTCATAATCCCAATCTTCGCCTTCAACTTTGTTTAGCCCAGGTTTGTTAAAAGGTTTAGTTGTATCAACCTTTTCAGGATCAACGGTAGCTAGACAGCTAGGTGGCTGGTTACCCATGTAAAATGCACTAACCCCTAATACTGTTAGGAAGACTAACAGAGCACCGACCCCGAAAATTAGCCATATTTTCTCATATTTATGCATATGCATGGCAATTTCCTCCTCATTGTTCTATAAGCGATCAGTAAATAAGAAATAAACACTAACCCAAGTAATAACGATAATTAAACCAACTATAAATACGGAAGCGAGTGTTCCTTTTAAAGAACCGTGATCATCATCTTTATTAGGATCTGGCTTTTTCTTCAATTGCGCTTCTGCCATATTTTTCACTCCTTTCAATAATATAGAAATTACTATGAGTACAATTTCATCATACAAAACAATAAAAAGATTTCTAGATGGTTTTTATGACTTCACAAATTGTTCAATCGTAATGTTTAAACTATGGTAATAGTGAAAAGTTGGAAATCCAATATTAAACGTTGTTTATTAATTGGAAAAAATGTGAAATAAATGTGAAAATATGATAAATTAAACAGTCATTAGGAATTGTGTAGTTTAGAGTCGATTATGTTACAGGATAGTAGCTTTACGTGGGACAGGTGGAGAGTCTTCTTTCCAGATAGTGACTATAGGCTTCACCTGTCCTGCGCCTCCACGGGATTGTCTCGCACCTTACACTCTATTCAACGGACCTTTTATCTACTGGTTTATTCACCTAATGGATAAAAAAACAACAATCTTTTAGAAACCGGACTTTTATATAATTGGATAAATAGAAATAGCTTGTTATCAATATTGTAAAATTCTGAAAACAAAAACAACTTTTGGATAGTAAAAATTTCTTTTCATATTGTTTTTTCATTGCTATAATACAAAAATATTAATCATAAATATTTTCTCTCATATAATAGCGAGAATATGGCTCGCAAGTTTCTACCAAGTTACCGTAAATGACTTGACTATGAGTGAGCAATATTTTTCTTGAGACTAAAACTCAGGCTAGTTGCTGCACTCTTTTTGGGGTAAAAGCAATACAGCTTGAGTTTTTTTGTTACTTAAGAAAAATATCATTCTAAAAATGCATACTATGTATACTTACGGGGGTTTTACAATGGAAGCTTTGAAGCAAAGAATTTTACAAGAAGGAATCGTATTATCTGATTCTGTATTAAAGGTGGATTCTTTTATCAATCATCAAATGGATCCTAAATTAATGAAACAAATGGGAGAGGAATTTGCTGCAAGGTTTAAAAAGCAAGGAGTTACAAAAGTTTTAACAATTGAATCATCAGGTATTGCCCCTGCTATTATGACGGCTTTAGAATTGGGTGTTCCAATGGTTTCAGCACGAAAGCAAAAATCATTAACATTAAAAGAAGGCTTAATTACTACAAAGGTCTATTCTTTTACAAAACAAGTAATGAATGATGTTACTATTTCTAGTCATTTTATTCAAGAAGGGGATCATGTACTTATTATTGATGACTTTTTAGCCAATGGACAAGCTGCTTTAGGTTTAATAGATATTGTCAAACAAGCAGGAGCTAAACCAGTTGGTGTAGGAATTGTTATTGAGAAATCCTTCCAAGACGGACATAAGTTAGTTGAAGGAACAGGTGTACAATTAAAATCATTAGCAAGAATTGCTTCATTAACAAATGGAAAAGTTCACTTCGTAGAAGAGACAAATGGAGGAAAAACAGAATGAATAATAGTACGATGAAAACAGCATCTTTAGGATTTCAACATGTTCTTGCAATGTACGCAGGGGCCGTTCTTGTTCCTTTAATTGTTGGACAGGCATTAAAGTTAACTCCCGAGCAGTTAACGTATCTAGTATCGATAGATATTATGATGTCTGGTATTGCTACTCTTTTACAAGTATATCAAAATAGATTTTTTGGTATTGGTTTACCAATTATGCTTGGTTGTACATTTACTGCGGTTGCACCAATTATAGCAATCGGTGGAAGCTATGGAATTAGCAGTGTGTACGGAGCGATTATTGTTTCAGGTATTGTTGTTGTTATTATTAGTAAATTTTTTGGTAAGCTCGTTAAGTTCTTTCCACCTGTTGTAACAGGATGTGTAGTTACTATTATTGGTATTACTCTTATTCCAGTTGCCATCAATAATTTAGCTGGAGGACAAGGTTCAGCTGATTTCGGTTCAATCACCAATTTATCTTTAGGCTTTGGAACACTTTTACTTATTATTCTATTATATAAATTTAGTAATGGCTTTCTTCGAGCAATTTCTGTGTTAATTGGTCTAGTCGCAGGAACAGTTATTGCCTTTTTTATGGGAATGGTTGATACAACAGAAATTGCAAATGCTTCATGGTTTCATATTCCTAAGCCTTTTTATTTTGGAATGCCAACATTTGATTTAACACCCATTTTAACAATGACATTAGTTGCCATCGTTAGCTTAGTGGAATCAACAGGTGTGTACTTTGCTTTAGGTGATATTTGCGAGAAAAAAATTAAAGAAACCGATCTAGAAAGAGGTTATCGTGCCGAAGGATTAGCTGTAGTACTTGGTGGGATTTTTAACTCATTTCCGTATACAACATTTTCACAAAACGTTGGTTTGATTCAAATTTCAGGAGTTAGATCAAAAAATGTTTTATATACAGCTGTTGGGTTTCTTGTAGTATTCGGCTTAGTACCAAAAATAGGAGCATTAACTACTGTAATACCTTCAGCCGTATTAGGTGGAGCAATGGTTGCCATGTTCGGAATGGTTATAGCCTCTGGTATTAAAATGTTAAGTAGAGTAGATTTTTCTTCACAAGAAAACTTATTTATTATTGCGTGTTCAGTAGGTATCGGATTAGGTGTTACAGTGGTTCCTAATTTATTTGCGGTACTACCTGAAAGTATCAGTATTATAACAAATAGCGGAATCGTAATGGGAAGTTTGACGGCTATCATATTAAATATTGTTTTTAATGTTGTACCTAGTAAAAAACGTACAGTCATAAATATACAAGAGAAACAAGCCTCTTAAATTTAATAAGATGTGGTTGTTATAGAAGAAAGAATTATGTGAGAACTTGACCTACCTATATTGTTTAAAAAGAGCATTATCTAAGTCAGATGATGCTCTTTTTTTATGGTTTTAAATGAATTATTACAAGTTCTACCTTACTATACATTGTGGTTTTATTCACAAAAAATTAAAAAAGAAAACATCAGTATTATGAAATTGTTTATTACTCTAAGAAAAACATATATTTTACTTTTGTAATGGTGTTAATCCTAAAAAACTAAAAATTATATGTCTAAATAATATAACCATTGCATAACTGTAAGAATACACTATATCAAGTTATAGAAAAGGACTGATTAAATATGGAAAAAAAATATTGTAAACATTGTAAAAGAATAACTGATGAAGTAATATGTGAAGCCTGTGGAAATAATGAATTTCAAGCTATTGTTATTTCCGTACAAGCTTCTTCACAGTATAAAAAAGATTAAACGTACAATCTAAGAGTAGACTAAAAGCAACTGATTATCTGGTCTGAGTATGCTATTCTAAATATAGGTGGTAAAATCTGTATTGAATAGGAGGAACGGTTATTTGAAGAAAAGGATAACAAATACTCAAAAGAAATTTTTAGAAAATGAATTAGATTATTTAAAAAACAATAATGCCAAAATAGAAGTTGGACCACTTGAAGATTATTATGTAATCGAATCGAGAAATGATAATAGTACAGTTCATACATTATTATGGGTCGGTGCTATATTAGTAGGTGTAGGTTTGTTGAGCTTTATTGCTTCTAATTGGTCAGTACTTTCAAATATGACAAAGTTTGTAATGATATTTGTTGGAATTATTGTTTTTTATTTTACTGCATGGAAAACAGAGAAAGCCCTCCCTAAAACGTCAAGAAGTTTATACTATATAGGAGGCTTTTTATACGGATCTGGTATATTTCTTATTGGTCAAACTTTTCATCTTGGTGGAGAAATATATACTGGATTTTTGTTGTGGGCAATTGGAATTCTCCCATTAGGATGCTTTATTAAAGATAAAGCCATTATAGTGTTTTCGATTTTATTGTTATTTTTATATAGCACTGAAATTTATATTCAAGGGCAGTATCCTTACTTGTTATTATTGACGATTCCTTTTGTTTATGTAATAAATCATAAATTATTATCTAAATCTTCTGCTATTTTCTTGCTCAATTCAGCTTTACTTGTTCATTTCATACATTCACAGTTATGGTTTTTTAACGTGAACCAACTATTTATCATACTTCTTTTATTTGTAAGTGGTTTAGTCATGAGTTTAGCAGGAACGGGAGCCTATATACGTAGTTTTAAAGTGTTTGGCCACCTTCTGCACGGTGTTTATGGAATATCTCTTACGTTTGCAGGTGTTTGGAATTTAGTGTTCTTACATGATACTGCAGAAGTAATAGCTATTACATTTGCTATATTGTATGGACTGTTTATTATTTGGCTAGTAAGGCAAGGAAATATAATATCTATCTTACTTTTATGCTCGTTAATATTTAGATTTTATATTGATTTTTCATATGATTTCTTACCGAAGAGTCTTTTTTTCATAGTAGGTGGAATTATATTGCTATTATTCGGATTTTGGTTTGAAAGAAGTAGGAGAGGAGAGGGACATAACCATGAAATCAAGCCTTTTTAAATTTTTGATTACTTTATTCGTTCCTCTTCTCATTCTATTAGGAATGATCGTTAAACCTATTTTTTCCTCATTGTACGGTGAAACAATTGTTTTAAAGACATTACCGCTTGATCCTACTGATCTTTTTTATGGAGATTATGTTACTTTAAATTTGGAAATTAGCGAAGTTTCTGCTGAAAAAGTCAGCAGTGAAGTAGTACATGAGTTGAGGAAAAATCAAGATGACCATTTTTGGGGACCAACCAAGCAGATAAAAGTTTATACATTATTAACGAAAAAAGAAGATGTTTATGAGGTTGATCAAGTATTATTAAAAAAACCAGAAAAGGGATTGTATATTAAAGGAAAGATACCAGCTTATCATTATAGTACTGAACTCCCCTATTATCACATAGATTATGGAATAGATCGTTATTATATTGAAGAAAATACGGGTGAAAAGATTGAAAAGCAATCGCAAACAGGGGATGTAAAGGTGGTTATTAAGCTAGCTAATGGATATGGCTTAATTAAGGAATTGCAGTAGAATCATGTCATGGTTCTTAAATAGCATACGATAAGTGAAACGGATCTTACGTTTCACTTTTTTTGATGTCAATTGCCAATGCACGAGATTTAACTTAGAAAAAGATGTCTATACAGAACGATTGAAAGTTATTCTAACATTAAAATAATCGTAAAGCTTCCAACGGTCGCAAAATACAGAGGAACTGACAAAGCTGAGTTAAAGTGAAATTTGTGTGAGTAATTATTGAGTAAAGCTGGAGGTGTTATATCCATTTGAATCCCTTCAATTGCGGCTATGGTTGCTAAATTACCTGCAATCATATTACCAAGCTCACCAGTAAAGGACTCTAACAGTTCTCCTTGTAGGCTCATTCCATACATGACTTCTCCAATATTGCTAAAGGTACTTTCATTACCATCAATAATGATGCGACCATTTATCGTACCTGATAACTCAATTAAAACACCAAGTTTTACAAGTAGCAAAGATTGTTGAATAATAGATGGTTTCATAATATCAAGTGAATCCGGAATAATGGATTTAACTGACTCTATAGTTCCTTTTAATAAAGTAGCGGAATAAGTATTAATCGCCATAATTATGCCTCCGAATGTATTCTTATTCATATAATAGCAAAATATAAGACTAAACTACTAGATAAAAATAAAACAAATTACATTAAAACACAATTTTTTTAAAATTGTAAGTCTTTATAAACAAATCTGTCATGATTTGTTTCGAATTGTTTAAAAAATATTTTCAAAATTGTCATTGATAATGATTCTCGTTTTTGATAGTATAAAGATAACGATAATCGTTCTCAACGGAGACGTATGGAAGGGTGATTGCAATGGTTTCACTTTTTGTAATTGGTACGGTTTCAGTATACTCATTCGTAATGGTACATGTTTTAAGAAATGTTGCTAAATCAACACATGTTGTAAAATAAAAATCAAACAAAGCATTAACTACTAATCTAGGCCAGGTAAATTCTTACCTGGTTTTTTGCATTATTGTAGGAAAGAAAGCAAAAATGTTTTACAATAATAGAAAATAATAGGGAAACAAGGGGAATGGTTCAATGATTAAAACAGCAACGAATCATACAAGAATGTTAATGTCGTTAGCGGGATTGTATCAAACATTCGTACAAAATAAGGATGAAGAAAATAGTAATAAGATGAAGCAATTGATAAAAAAAGCTGAAGAACATGAAGTTCAGCTAGCTTTTTGTGGACATTTTTCTGCTGGAAAGTCGAGCATGATCAATTATCTAATGGGTAGTCAAATTTTACCCTCAAGTCCAGTGCCAACCAGCGCGAATATTGTAAAGGTTAAACAAGGAAAAGAAGCAGTTAAAGTGCATTTCTTTGATGGAACGTATACAGTATTCGAAGGCTCACATGATATGAAAGATATCAAAGCATATTGTAAAGAAGGAGAGCAAATAAGAGCGATAGATATTTACTCTGATCATTTTCCTTTACCAAAGGATTGTGCTGTTTTAGATACACCAGGTATTGATTCAACTGACGACGCTCATCGTGTATCAACAGAGTCTACATTACACTTAGCAGATATTGTTTTGTATGTAATGGATTATAATCATGTACAATCTCAAGAAAATTTTTTATTTGCTAAAAAGATGAATGAGGCTGGAAAGAAATTATACTTAATTATTAATCAAATTGATAAACATGATGAAAGTGAACTAAGTTTTGGACAGTTCAAAGATTCGGTTGCAAATGCATTTGCACAATGGAATATTTCACCAGAAGGAATCTTCTATACTTCATTAAGAAATTTTGAAATAGAAGATAATGAAATTGAAGTAGTGAAACAATTTATACATGAAAAAATTGCTTTTGAAAGAGAACATTTACAGAAGTCGATTATAACTTCTGCAAAACAATTAGCCAATGATCATATACATTTTTTACAAGAAGAGTATGCTGAAGAAATTGATCATGCGCATACCACTTTATCACAGTATAAAGATGATGAATTATCAGAAATAATGAAAAAGTTAGAAGAATACACATTAAGTAAACAACAGATGTTATCATTCCCTGAAACTTTTTATTTAAAAAGAACAGATGACTTAGATGAGTTATTAAAAAATGCATACTTACTTTCGGCAGAAAGTCGAGATTTAATAAAATCGTACTTAGAATCTCAGCAGGAACAATTTAAAGTTGGACTTTTGTTTTCTAAAAACAAAACTGAAGCAGAAAAAGCAGCTCGTGAACAGGCATTAATGTCCGAATTAGAAAATAGAACGAAAACTCAATTAGAATGGCATATTAAAGAATTTGCTAGTCAAAGTGTAAAACAAGCAGGTGTGAGTGATTCGTCATTAGAATTTCTGGCTCAGGAAATGAGTATATCATTTACGAAAGACGATATTAAAAATATCATTTCTAAACAAAGTGATATTTCTGGAAAGTATGTCTTAATATTTAGTGAGAAAGTATCAGATTTTATAAAAAATATCGCAAAAAAACAAATGTTAGAATTCTTACAATCATTAAAAGAAGCAATAAAAATCGACCAGGATGAAAGATTGTCTAATCTTGAAAAAGAAACTGAAGAAATTAGACAAGTGGGAGAAGCACAAAGTCTTTTACAGAAAGTAGCAAAAGATCGAGAAGAAAGACAAATGAAGCTCGAAGCAATACTTTCATTAGAGAAGGAGCAAGATGAGGCAAAATATACAACAATTCTTTCCCAAATCCATCAGGACGAGAAGAATAAACAGATTACAGTTGAGATGAAAAAAACGATAGAATTAAATGACTCAAAAGATTTTATTGTTAATGATGATCAAAATGTAACGATAACTGAATTAGAAGGTAAAGATGGTCTTGAGAAATGGAGTAAGAAACTTCAAACGTCTGCTGAATTACTAAAGGAGGTTAATGGATTTACTAGTGTAGTTCAGGAATTGAAAGAAAAAGCCGAAAGAATGCAAAATCAAACATATACTATTGCTCTGTTTGGGGCTTTCAGTGCAGGGAAATCATCTTTTGCTAATGCTTTATTTGGTGAAAAAGTACTTCCAGTATCACCAAATCCTACTACAGCAGTTATTAATAAAGTTATGGCACCAGGTGCTTCTCAAGAGCACCGTACAGCAAAGATTCAATTGAAAACAGCAGAAATGTTGCTAGAAGATGTGAAAATTGCTTGTAAAGCATTGAATTTTTCACCGGACAGTCTAGAGGATGCTTATCGATTCGGTGAAAATGTTCAGGAAAAAGCTACTACAGTAGTAGGAAAAGAAAAAGCACATTTATCTTTCATTCTAGCTTTTTATAAGGGATATGAGTCATTAAAAAATCAATTAGGCCAAAGCTTTATTGTAGAATATGAAGAATTTACTCAATTTGCAGCCGATGAATCTAAATCATGCTTCGTCGATGAAATCTCTCTTTATTTTGATTGCGAATTAACTAGAAAAGGAATAGTTCTAGTTGATACACCAGGTGCGGATTCGATTAATGCTAGACATACAAACGCTGCTTTCCATTATATAAAAAATAGTGATGCTATTCTTTTTGTAACGTATTATAATCATCCTTTTGCTAAAGCAGACCGTGAATTTTTAATTCAATTAGGGCGTGTAAAAGATTCTTTCTCAATGGATAAAATGTTCTTTATTTGCAATGCGATTGATTTGGCTCAAAATGAAGATGAATTACTAGAGGTTACGACTTACATTAAAGGTCAATTAGAGGGCTTTGGAATTCGTTTCCCAAGACTTTTCCCATTATCAAGTAAAGAAGCACTTAATGAGCAAAAAGAAGATTATCTTTTTAAACATACATTTTTACAGGACAGTGGAATGAAAAATTTCCAACAAGCTTTCTCTTATTTCATACAGCATGAACTAGTAGATTTATCATGTACTTCTGCACAAGCTGCTATCCAAAGAGCGCTTAGCTTATTACGCGAAATAATAGCTGCAGCAACATCATCAAGTGAGGAAAAGAAAGAACGCTTGTTACAACTACAAAAAGAATATAAAGAATTAAAAGATCAAATAGGTAACAGTGCATTCACTGTAGAAGAACAAAGAATGAATAAAGAGGCTGATGAATTATTGCATTATATACATCAACGAGTCTTTTTACGATTTGCAGACTTTTTTAAAGAGTCATTTAACCCAGCGGTCATTAAAGATGATGGTAGAGATCTAAAAGGAGCATTGAAAAAGGCTCTACGAGAATTATTAGATGCTGTTGGATTTGATTTTGAACAGGAAATGCGAGCTACTTCACTTCGTCTTGATCGTTTCTTAAGAAGTGTTGTACTTGATAAAAAACAATTCTTTGGAAAATTAATTTCGAAAACATGGAATTCAGTAGAAATAGGCGATTATTCAATAGGTCAATATGAGGTTCCTGAATACAATAAGACTTTTCAAGAAATGGATAGTCAGGATTTCAAGAAGGAGCTTTCCTTATTTAAAAATACAAAATCATTCTTTGAAAAGAATGATAAACAAAAAATGGCAGAAGGGCTTCAAACGGCTCTTAAAACACCCGCTCAAGTATACCTAAATGCTGAAGGAGCAACAGCAAAACAATATTATGGCAAGCTTCTCTTAGATGAGTTAGATAGGATGAAAAAACATGTGGAGAAAGAATTAGATGATGTGTACGAAAGCTATATTTCTGTCCTTCAAGAAAATGTAGATGTGGATTATTATAAAGAAAAGGAACAATCATTACAGCAAATGTTTTAAATTTTCTATAGGAGAGTGTGCACACATGATCGTTGAAAAAGAGTGGTTATTGGAGCATTATAAGGAATCGGATGTTCGCGTTATTGACTGTCGTTTTCAATTACAAAACCCTAAGTTAGGAAGACAGCTTTATGATGAAAACCACATTCCAAATAGTCTTTATTTTCATTTAGAAGAAGATTTATCTTCTTCTGTTTTGGAACATGGGGGGAGACATCCACTTCCGAACCTTTCTGTTTTTAAAGAAAAGCTAGAGCTTGCAGGGATAACAAATACAAGTATTATTGTTGCTTATGATACTGGAGAAATGTCTTTTGCTTCTCGACTGTTATGGATGCTGAAATATATTGGACATGAAAAGGCTTATGTGTTAAATGGTGGATTTAATGGCTGGCAGAAAGAGGGCTATCCTCTTGATACAAAAGTGCCTGCTTTTACAAAGAGTGAATATACGCTTCATATACAACCAAACATATTAGCTTCCTATGAAGAAGTAAAAGCCGTTTCTGAGTCAAATGATAGCAAGACCGTTTTAATTGATTCAAGGGAGTATAAGCGATATGCCGGATTTGAGGAACCAATCGATAAAAAGCCAGGGCATATTCCTGGAGCAATTAATCGACCATGGACTGAGGGTATCAAAAACGGGCATTTTTTAGGGAAAGAACAACAATTATCTCGCTTTCAAGAGTTGAATCGTGAAAAAGAAATCATAGTATATTGTGGTTCAGGAGTAACTGCCACTCCAAACTATGTTGCTCTAAAGCAAGCGGGCTTTTCTAATGTTAAAGTGTATATAGGAAGCTATAGTGATTGGGTTTCGTATCCAAATAATCCAGTAGACAAAGTAATAGAATAAAAATGTATAGGATAATCGGTGGGAAAAGATATTTTTCACCGATTATTTGTTCCACCTTTCAAATTTTTTCAAGGGCAGTTTTGCTATTTTACTACTAAAAAATATGGGTTATAAGGAGAAGGGATGCCCTAATTGGAATATTTCTTTGATGATATAGATAAAGTAAGGAAAGAGTGGTTTCGAACTTTTTTATAAAAAAATGAAACCTTCTACTATTTCAATCGTAGAAATACGTGTTAGGATATAAAGTATATCATTTCAAAATAACTACTAAAGTTAATGGGGGAAAAGAAAGAATGATGAAAAAGATTTTGGCAGCAGTACTTACGCTTTCAATAGCGTTTACTTTTACACCGGTAGGGAATTTTGTATTTCAAGATCATGATCAATACGCTAGTGCAAAATCTTACAAATCCGGTAAAAGAGGTTTTGGTGGTAGCAACAAATCTAATTTTCAAAACACAAAGAAAAATGATACTCAAAATAACGCTGTAACAAATAAAAACACAACTGATAAAAAACAAACAAATACAGCTGCTACAAATAAAAAAGGTGGATTTATGAAAGGAATGCTATTTGGTGGACTAGCTGGTTTACTACTTGGCGGATTACTTTCAGGTATGGGACCTTTAGGAGCGGTTTTAGGTTTATTAATTAACGTAATCGCAATAGTTGCGGTCATTATGATTATTCGTAAAATTTACTTGTTAATTAAAAACAAGCGTAAAGATGAGGAAGACAGAGCATGGAGAAATTAATTATTTTTGAACAGGATATTATAGATTCAGTTTGCTTATATATGGCTGATCAAAAAAGTATGTCTCCTGAAGAAATTGAAGTAGAATTAATGTATGATGATGAAGCATATGGTTTTTCTGCAGAAGTTTACTTTAATGGACGTAGCCAGATTCTTGCTCATAGAGATTTAATTGAAGCGATCCGCTTCTATATCTCGCGTGAATTAAATGGAAATCCATATTCAGGAATTGAATTGGTTTTAGATGATGATGAAGGAATCATTGCCTACGTAAATCAATAATTTCGATAAAAAAGAAAGTCTACATCAAGTAGATTTTCTTTTTTTGTTCTATACTAAATGTTAGTGGCCACTAAAAAAGACCAAAAAAAGAACACAAACTCAACTTTTCTTATACTTGAATTGGAGAAACAAGATAGAAAAGGAGATGTGTACACATTTGCATTTTAACTGATTTTATCAGGACTTGAAGATAGAAAAGAACAAAGGAATTTATATGGAAGAACGTCCAATAGTTCTAATATATCGAAAAACAAATAATATTTGTTTTTGAGGCAAACGTTTTAAGCAAGAGTATTTTAAGAATCATACTTATGTATGTTTACCTAAACAGACATTATATTTTGATGTACATTATGTAGAAGAACGGATAAGAAGAATGAAAGGCGTCTAAAAAGTGTTAGTTAATTACTTTTTAGACGCCTAGTTCGTTCACTTATTTCTTTTTCAATTTTTGTTTTACAATCACAGTAATACAAATTAAGATTAATATCGACTGTCCCAAGAGGGTTTCAATAGTAGGATAGAAACCAATTTCACTTATCACTGGTAAATGATCCATGACATTCGTTGGCAAGACATTCGTAAGTTGCAATGTATGAATGCTTGTACCTATTATTTTGAACGTCAATAAATAGATAAAAATCGTAGCTACAAAGAAAAATTTATGAATAGGAATACGAATCGTCAATTTTATAAGTAGAACTGCCACAATAGAAAGAATCAATAGAGCAAGTATAATACCAAGTATAAAGTCAAATGTAGGCATATTTGGTGCAACCCCTACATAAAAAAGAATGGTTTTTGCACCTTCACGGAATACCGACAAGAAGGATATGAATGCCATTGCAAGAACAGATTGCTTGGAAATAGCATTTCCCATTTGCTTTGATAAATAAGCATTCCATGATGTAACACTAGACTTATTGTGAAGCCATAATCCAACACCAATCATCATTAGTGCAGCAGCTAGACCAACATATCCTTCTAGCATTTCGCGACTTGTGTTCATAGACAATGAATTGAAAAGTACTGATAAGGCAACTGCAGCGAAAATAGAAAAAAGAATTCCTATCCCGGCGCCTATATAAATCCAACGTGCCATTTGCTGTTGATTGGACTTTTTTAGAAAGGATACAAGTACCATAATAATAAGAAGTGCTTCTAATCCTTCACGTAATAAAATCAGAGCTGAATCCCAAAATGTATAATCACTGTCTTCTTAGCGGACCATATAGTAAATGTTTTGGAAGATAGAGACACAGTGGATACGATTAGAAAACAGATCATAGAAATGCGTAGAGGTTATCAAAAAATCCATTATTGCTTTGATTGATTATACAAATACGCCCCTTATTTGATAGAGGGGTGTTTTTTATGGCTATTTGTAAGATGTGTAGTTATTTTTCTATTAGAATAGGAGCTTATACATAAAGCTGTGTTACAATGGAAAAATAGTATTTTTCTGAGGTGAATATAGTGGATAATGATAAATCGAGTATTATGTTAGTAGATGGGATGGCTTTATTATTTCGTGCTTTTTATGCTACAGCGATGACTGGTCAGTTCATGATTAATTCAAAGGGTATTCCAACAAATGGTGTACAAGGCTTTTTAAAGCATTTATTAATGGCGTCTGATCATTTTGCACCGCAACATGTAGCCGTTTGTTGGGACATGGGGAGTAAAACTTTTCGTTCAGAAATGTTTGTAGATTATAAAAGCAATCGAAGTGCACCTCCTGTAGAGCTGTTACCCCAATTTGATTTAGTAAAAGAAGTGGTTACAGCTTTCGATATTCCTAATATCGGACTAGAAGGATATGAAGCAGATGATTGTATCGGTACGATTGCTAAAGAAATAGGTACTAGCTACAAGGTAAATATATTAACTGGAGATCAAGATATACTTCAATTAATTGATGAAAACATATCTGTTACCTTATTAAAGAAGGGTTATGGTAATTACGAAGTTCATAATGAACAATCATTATTTGAATGGAAGGGTATCTATCCTAATCAAATGATTGATTTAAAGGGCTTAATGGGAGATACAGCTGATAACTATCCAGGTGTAAAAGGGATTGGTGAGAAAACAGCTATTAAGCTTTTACAACAGCACCAAACGATTGATGGAATATTAGATAATTTATCATTACTGGCAGCTGGACAAAGAACAAAGATTAATGACTCATTAGAAATGCTACATCTTTCCAGACAATTAGCAACGATAAAATGCGATGTACCATTAATATTTAATATGGAAGATACATTATTTGAGTATAATGTGGAAAAAGTTATGGACATGCTAAAAGAGCATGAACTAAAGGGATTATATTCACGTTTTAAATAAATGACAATGAATATGGCATGAACGTCCGACATATTATATTCCAAAAGAAACCTCAGCACCACAAAAGTGCTGAGGCTTTTCTAATAATGTAGCATTAGGTTTAGGTTTAAAAAAGTATCACAATTAATCAATCATTTTTAAATACATTCTGAAAATCAGTTTCTACTTGAGTTTAACAAGATAATAGAGCCGTTTGGTTTTAAGTTCTCGTTTACTTTAAAGATCTGCCTTTTTTGATTTGTGTTTTTGATTTAGTTCTTTCTTTGTGAATACAACAAGATGGATGTTTTTTTTGATGAAAAAGTATTTGTGAAAAGCTCTCGCTAAAAGAAAAATAAAAGCCGCTGACATAATCCAAAAGAGAACTGACATTACGGAAAGAACAAGAAAAGACGATAAACTCATTAAATATTGTGCAAAAATATATCCAGCTCCTGGTGCAATTACCGCCACACTATAACGCCAAGCTGGTGTTTTTTTATGATTTTTTTGGAATAATGATGAATACTTCTTTAGTTCATTTCTTATAAAGTAATAAATAAATATTAAGTAAAGTAAGAACATAATTACGTAATAGATTGGTGAACTAATACCAATCATATAATTATATTTCATCGCAAGTACAAAATAGCATAAAGAACCCACAATACCTAAGCATCCTAAAAACAATAGTGACTCCATTTCTGTATCTTCTGGTTTTCTAATGAGAAGCCATAAAGCCCAAAGGCTAATAAAAGTCATTAAGGGTATAGTAATATATAACACCAATTTGATAGTTGGAAACAGAATTGGCATTAATATTAATAAATCCAGTAAGAAAAATGTAGGGAAACCAACTAAAAATTTTATTTGAAATATAGAGAAAGGTTGTAAACCTTCTTGAATATGATCAGGTAAATCTCTACGTTTCATGTTGTTACTTAATTTAAGCATAAAGAACCACCTTTTTTACGCTTATTAAAAATCCTCAGCTATACATTTAAAGCTAAGGATTTTTAGTAAATAAAAGTCTCACCATTCATCAAGCATTATTAAGTACATTCTGAAAATCATTTTCTTCTTCATTAATGTAGCCTGTAAAAATTATCTCAGCAATATCTTGATGGTTAAACACATATGTATATTCTGGAGAAATATAGCCTTCAGGATATGGCACAGCAAGATAATCATACATTTTCCCATTGCGCTCATCTTCTGTAATTAACGTTTGTTTTCTACCGTAAATCATCAGTTTGATATTTCCACCATTTAACAAGATAATAGAGCCATTTGGTAATAAGTACTCGTTCACATTAATGACCTGCCTTTTTTGATTTAGTTCTTTATTTGCAAAATATACAAGATGAATATTTTTTTTGATGAAAAAGTATTTATGAAAGCCCCTTGCCAACACGAAAATAAAGATAACTGAAATTCCCCAGAAAATTAATGACATAACTGATAGGACATGAAAGGAAGATTGTCTCATAAGGTACTGTGCAAAAACATAACCGGCGCCAGGTGCAATGACAGCTACACTATAATGCCAAGCCGGTGTTTTTTTCTTGGTTTCTCTTTCTAAAGATGAATATTTTTTTATTTCGTTTTTTATAAAAAGATAAATAATAGTTAAGTAAAGAAAGAACATTAAAACATAATAGTAGGGTGATTGAATGCCAATCATATAATTATACTTCATGGCAAGTACAAAATAACAAAAGGAACCAACTACACCCAAATAACCTAAAAATAAAAGTGATTCCATTTCTGTATTTTCTGGTTTTCTAATCAGGATCCATAATGCCCAAAAACTTATAAATATCATTAAAGGAATGGTTATGTATAAAACTAATTTTATAGTTGGAAACAAAAGAGGCATTATAATCAATAAATCTAGTAAAAAAAATGTTGGAAAACCTACTAAAAATTTAATCTGAAATGTAGAAAAAGGTTGTAAACCTTCTTGAATATGATCAGGTAAGTTTCTTCGTTTTACCTCATCGCCTAATTTAAGCATAGTTAAACCGCCTTTAGTAGAATTTTTATCTGAGAAAACTTTATTTAAACCAGCCTGCCACCGTATTTACCCCTTTTTGAATTCCATCTTTTAGTGTTTCAGAAAGGTTCTTTTCGTTTTTTCCAGCTTTAAAGCCCTCTATAATATATACTGCAGCTGTAGATATCAAAAAGCCCGCGACAGCTGCACCAATTAATGGAGCACCTAAACTTGTAACAAATGCAACAGTAACAGCTCCACCTGCCAATGATACAGCCCCCAAACCAACATCTACGGCAGCATCTCCTAGAATTTTTGAAGTCGATGCATTAGATTGATAGTTTTTATAAGCATTTTCTCCAGCGGTTATACTAATACCAAGTATCCCTGTTTTCGTTTTAAAAGCACTTGTAACTGCAGCAGAAGGTTTTACATATGTTGCAATATTGGGATTATTACCGATGTTTAATTGGGATTTAATGTAATTGTCGTAATATTTTTCTCCTTTAAGGCCCAATACATGACCGTTTTTTACCAGGAAATGATCTTTTTTCCTAGTTATAGCGGCACAATGATTAAAAACTTTATTAGCTGTTTCAGTTAAAGCAATACCTTCAGATACCGTACCAAATGTATTCCCAACAGATGAAATTGGTGCTGTTGCGTCAATTTTCATAATTAGCCTCCAGTTTTCATTGATGAAGAAAGCAAATCGTCTGCTTCTTTCAAGGAAGAAATGGATTTTTGAGTAGAAATAATGTTGTCATTCAGAGTTTAAACCTTTTAGTTCGTCATATGTTTCGATGAGACGCCGAAGTTCTTCTTGTTTTTTTTCGAGTTCCTTTTTTAAAGCGGAAAGAGAAGAATGAAACACACTTTAACACCTCTTTAATATAAATCAAATATTTCCAATTGTTACAATTTTATCATGGGGATATTTTTTTATTAAAGAGAGGTAAGGGAAAATAGTAAAATAAGCATAAGAATTAAATAATGAATGATAAGTAATTTAGGATAAAAGTATGTCGTGAAATGTGTTTGATTAGGTATTTACATGATAAATAGGTATTCATACATATGCTCTTTTCACTTAAGTAATTCAAAAAATTCGATATGAATGTAGAAAAACAGATTTTTTGACGGATTATTTTTATTATATTAATATACCCATATAGGTATAAAGTGAATTCGTCACAAATCGGATATTTTCTTTAAATGATCTAAAGAGGAGAAGGAGGAGAGAGTTTGAATGATGTAACGGTGTATTCATCTAATAAGTGTGTGTATTGTGTCATATTGAAAAATTTTTTGCGTGATCAAAACATTGAATTTAAAGAGATAAATGTTGATGAAAAACCAGATATCGTACAGAAGCTAATTATGTCATCTGGCCAAATGGGAATACCTCAAACAGAAGTCAATGGAAAATGGGTAGTAGGGTATAAGCCAGATGCTATAATGAATGCGATAAATGATTAAAAAGAGAATCCAGTATCGGATTCTCTTTTTTTAGCTTCTTAAAAAATTGTGAATAATATCAATATATAAAGGTTCATGGGGGAACAAGAAGAAAGATTCCAGCTAAAACGGAGAGACAGGTGATTTCGCCAGAAGATTCTGGGCGTGTCTTGTGGAAAAAGAGTTTTAATAGCGAAAATCACAGCCTGTACTCAACTCCTTTTTTATGACAGAAAAGTTTACGAAAACCACCTTTATTTTTATAGATAATAAAAAGCGGTATTTATTAGATTTTACATATTATATTAAGAAATTGATGTTTTTTCACTTATCATAATGAAAACATCAAAAGAAAAGATTCATATAATCAAGGAGGGGTGTCATTGACGACAATATATGTAAATTGGAACGAAGCAAAGATTAAATTGACCTGGAAAAAGAGTAAACACCTTCCTCAAAACTTTCGTATCACAAGTGTACACGGACTGTGTTTTTACAATAAGCAACTACTGTTAGTGGATGTAAAGCATAGAGGTTGGGATTTACCAGGAGGCCATATTGAAAAAAATGAAACGCCAGAAGATTGCTTAACTAGGGAAGTATTCGAAGAATCATATGTAGAAGGTGATAGTGAATTATTGGGATATATCATTGTTGACCATAGTGAAAATCAATTGTGGAATACCAATGGTTGTTATCCTAAAATTGGAATTCAAGCATTCTATAAAAAGAATATAAAATTCCTTCACCCATTCGAGGCTAAATATGAATCTCATCAGCGTATGCTTATTAATCCTATAGATGTGTCCTTATATCATCATGAGTGGAATCATCTTTATCAAGAAATACTTGGTTTTGCGACACAATAACCTTACATAAAAAAGACCTCCAATATTCTTAAATATATATTGAGCCCGTGAGGGCTTGATAAAAAGAGCCTATATCTTTTATTACTTAGTAATCTAAGATACAGGCTCTTTTTTATGGATCTGTTCATAGATATTGTTACTTTTTCAAATATACTTCTTCCACTAACGAAGCAGGATAGTTCAATAAGAAATATGTTAAAATAAGGAAAAATATTCTATGAGGATGTGTTTTTGTGGGGCTATTAGCAACTCTAATTATTATTATTTTAGTAGTGATTGTTGATGTCTTTATGTTCGATAAAGATAGAAAAAGATGGGGCTGGATGAAAGGATGGACAAATATCCAAAAGTTAATCTTCTTCGCTATTTTCATTATCATATCTTGTGCAATCTACTTCGTAATTAGTGCAAAGTATATTTAGTTCTTATAGAGCTAACTGGGGCGTTGATCCAATAAGGATTGACGCTTTTATATTGATGTCCTTATTGGACAAACGGTGCAGGTTAGTGAAAGAAGGAATAGAAGTGTTTGTCATAGAATTATTAGGATAAACACTATAATTTTTTATTAAAATTAACGAACTATGTATTGAAGAATCAGAAATTATTTCTCGAATAAATGAAATATTGAAATGGGGTGATAAATCAATATGAGCTACCTTATTGCTTTGGTACTTGCTGTTTTATTGGCTTTTTCATATAAAATTGTTCATATTACAGTTAGAATTATTATTAGAAGAACGTTGTACCAAAAAATAGAAAATGAGATTTTTTATTTATGGGGAACATTTCTGACATTAATTATTTATTTTTATGAAGATAATTACGTTTTTCGTTTTCCTATTCACTACAAACCAATTTTTCTCTTATTCTTGATTGCCACGATAACGATTGTTTTCATTTCGCAATACTCAGGATATAAGCCAAGTGGGAAAAAGAATATCTTAAACTTTATAATTATGTATCCTGTTTTTGAAGAAATAATTTTCAGAGGAATGATTATACCAATTCTTAATAATTCATTCCCAAAATACTCTTATTTTGAAATATTAAACATACCCGTTACGGTACCCATCCTAATATCTTCCTTTTTATTCGCTATAGCTCACTTGCAATATTACAGTTTTAATCAGACTAGCATAAAATTTATGCTGTTCGCATTTTTTGGGGGAATCATATTTGGTATGATTGCAGATTATTCACTATCAATTGTTTTTTCTCTATTTTTACATATAGAGTTTAATTTACTTTCAGTCTATTACTCCAAAAAGGGTATAAAAAATATAGGAAATGTATCGTAATTTATCTTCAAAATCTTTTGTTTGGATTATCTGATGACCCTTATTCCCGTCAGTTCTTTATCCTACTTCAAGGGATTGTATTATTAGTCGGTGCAATTTATTCTTTTAGATTATATTGAAAAGGGTTTAAATAGTCGTGCACGAGGAATATGAATAGCTAATCAGTAATATAAAGGGAGTGATTCTTCATAATAAGGAATCACTTTTTTATTAATAAACTAAATTAAATTTGTGAATAAATACACTTAAACAAACGGGTGCGTTAGTTGAACAAAAGAGGCAGTGAAAGTTGCCTCTTTTTTATTGAGTTATTAACGACAATATATACGAACAGAACCTTTTTATTAGAATGGAAATTCATCGTCCGATATATTGATTTGTTCGTTTCTAAATCTATCATTTGCAAGTTTTCCAAGTAAGATAGCATTATCTTTTTTTAGTTTTTTGTTTTCTGCTTCTAATGCAACTAATCTTCGTTTTAGTGATTCAATGAGTTTGTCTTTTGAACTTTCACTGAAAGTCTGTTTTTTAGTGATAACTTTTAACTTTTGATTTTGTTTCTTAATTGCTTCGTCAATCGGCTTTATAAGTTCTTCCCGATAAGAGTATAAGAATGTTTTACTCACCCCGGCTTTACGGCATATTTCAGCCTTAGAAACAGGATTGTTTACGGGGTCATCAAGGAGCGTTAGCTCCTTTAAGGCTGCTAAAACAGCTTGTTTTTTCAATTCACTTTCTTGTTTCTTTGCTTCAACCATTTTCGCTGTGTTCGGATTCAAGTTAGCCATTAGTGAACACCACCCGTATAAAAATGTTTGGCCGCATCGAATGTCTCGCCTTTTTCAATGATTTCTAAAGCAGTTTCATAAAAATCAACCACTTTTTGAAACTCCTCTATCTTTTCAGAGAGTCCGATTTGTTTAGCTTGGTTTAAATGCGTTGAAAAGGCATCTATCGTGTCTTTTACAGCGTTTTTATGCCTTGGTAGTATCTTTTTCTTAATGCAGGTTTTACAAGCCACCTGATGAGGGCAGGAGGGCATTTTATATGGATGCTCACAACACCCATCACCTTGATCAAAGATGGCGATAATCGTATTTTTAACCCATTTATTATCACCGAATATTTCTTCTTGCTCCGGAAGGTTATCTTTGATTGCTTTCGCATCAGATTTAAGAAGTTTTTCTTTAAACTCTTTCTTTAAGCGTTGTTGGTAGACCTTAATATACTTTTCAGTCATTGCGACCGATGAGTGCCCTAAAAAGTTCTTCACTGCATAAATATCCACTCCGGCATCGATCATTTCGGTTGCTACTGTATGTCTGAACTGATGAGCTGTTATCTTATAAATATCTCCAGATTCAGCTCCAAAGTTTGCTAACGGAATTTGAGCACTTACTTTGGGTAAAATTCTGTTAATAAACTTTTTGTATTTTACTGTCTCTGTAATCGGCTTATTATCTTTATCATAGCCAACAATATTTCTGAAAAGATATTTTTGTTTATCCGATTTAGTAGAGGGCAAGTATTTAACTCGTTCCTTCTGACGCAAAATAGCTCTTTCGACAATATTTCTACCTTCCGAGTCTTTCATATGAGCACAGGGGACAATGATATCTTTTGGTATTTTTGCGATTCGATGGTCAACATAAAGTTGCGGATCACCATCCAAGTCGTATCTTAAACAATCGATATCACTGCCATCTGCAATCAAGTGAGCCATATCTTCAAACCGTCTTCCTGTGTTCCTTAAAATTAATATTAAGTCCCAATAGGTTGGCGGTATGATTGGTGTATCCTCTCCATCTTCTAATAAGGGGATAATCGTATTTTCTAAGTAATCATCCAATTGCACCTTAATATGAGGAGGAATGGGCCTTGGTAATGTCTCTTCTTTTTTAGGTGAATCGTAACTAATCAATAAAGCATCTGTTTTGGGTCCATCGGGCCATTTGTTAGCATACATATACTGAAGCATTGAACGGGTTGCTGATATAATCTGAATCGCTTGATGATTAGATAATTCGTATATATCCGGCAACACTTTTTCAATGTGATTTTGTCTATCTAACTCTTTAAGAGATTTAAGATTTGGGAACTTTTCGTGTAATCTTTTAAAAAAAGAAGACAAGTAGTCTAACCTACCCTGGAATGTTCTGGCACTCAGGTTTCCAAGCATATTTATAAAATACCTCTTTATTACTTGGCGTAGGTGAACATTCTCTATTTTCGTAAAATTAACAATAAAATAATTAGGCGAAATATGCTTTGGATAATCTTTAAACAATCTTCTCATATCCCAAACATCTCTAGTGAGATATTCTTCTCGTTCTTTAGGATTCTTGATATACTCAACCTCGTAGTGGGTAGGGTAGGCATCTTCAATGTGTTTTACTTGAACGCCCATATTTTCAAGTAATTGAATAAATCGTTCGTCTTTGATTGCTTTATACCAAGTAGCAGAGGATTTGTATCCTGCTAAGGCAGGCAATTCATCATACTTTTTATCTCGATTCTCAGGCTGTTTCAGCACTTCAAAGTATCTCTTTTGGGCCTTTGTCATCCAAGAGGTATCTACAACGTCAACTGGGAAGGGAGTGACGGTTGCCTTGCTCTTTAGATTCTCTATATTCGTTTGATCAACTTTAGCTGCATTACTTTTCGGCATTCTCTCTCTCCTTACGCTTTTCTTCTTTATAGTCGTTCATTCGGTTGTATTCTTTTTTATGGTCTTCTGCGTTTAAATGAGCGTATATTTGCATTGTAGTCGTCACATCTTTGTGTCCTATTCTTTCTTGAATGTACTTCCAATTGATAGGTTCACCTTTATTGATATATTCTTTTGCTAATTCAGTAACGTGTGTGTGTCTCAATTTATGAGTATTCAAACGAATTCCTGTTTTTTTGCTGTAATTACGAACGGTAGAAGAAAGCGTAGATTTCTTCATCGGCTTTCCGTTTTCCTGCGGTCTGTTACTGTTAACTACGACAAACAAGAAATCATTATCCGGGTCACTGTTTACCCAATCGCTGCTAATATATCTATCTATCAATACCATAAGATCAGTTGGGAGATGGACAAATCGATCTCTACCATAACCAGCTTTTGCTCTTGAATTATTTTCATTGTCAGGTCTAAAGCGTACCCAAATACCTTGTTCTCCATAGTCAATGTCTTCAAGCTTGATACCCAATAGTTCTCCTGACCTTAAACCACCTTCTTTTAGAACAAGGAGGATAATCTTATCTCGCAAGAGATTGACCGAATCCAAGAACTTCTTGAAATCTTTTTGATTTATCGTTTTAGGTATTTCCTGAGGGACCTTAGATTTAAGAATATTTTTCATAACAGTCCGACTTTTTCGAGTGTGAGCTAACATATCTTTATCTTTCATCGCACTTGTTCGCATAACACTGCGATAAACAACAGGATTATCGTTTATTTTTCCACTAGCTTTAAGCCATAAAAATAACGAACTTACCCTATCGATTATTGCGTTGACAGTTGTAGTTTTGATGTTATTATCCTCATACTCATCCTCTTCTTCAAATTCAAAATTAAACGATTCTACATTCTCATAAAATCTATAAGGATTCTTAAGCCATAGTTTAAAGTCTGTTAATATCTGCGGTCTCCCATCTAAATCCAAAATGTCTAATCGCTTAATTTTTAAAAATACAATGAAGTACCATAGATGATAACAGTATGTTTTAACTGTATTAGGAGATACTTCTTGCACAGCTCCTGCTTGTATCATATTGAGGTAGTCTTTTACCAATGGTATGAAGTTAAGGTCTTCATCCATTAAATAATACATAATCCCGTTGTCTGTTATTGCTTTCCTAATAGATATCTTTGCACGCCATTTATCTATTGGTGTTTGTTGTATCTTAGACATATAGATCACACCCTTTTACTAAGCTAAGCATTTATTTTTAGATAAGGTCCTCGAACTATCGTTCTGCGGTGTCCTACCTCGGACCGAGGCTATGTCCCCTAAAGAAACAATATTCAATATAGAACTAATGTTCTAATAATATAATATCATATATTAACTTAAATTACTATGTATAACTAATCTGTACATATACATAAAAAAAGGACAGTAGGAATATCATTCCTTACCATCCTTACCCCTATATCTAATATATCTTTAAATATGGTAGAGGTCTTTTACGTTACTATCTGGATCGTAGTTGTAAACAGGGTGTCAAAACTATTTTCTAGTTCTTAGTAGTCTCAAGCCATTTAAGATAACTAGAATCGTACTACCTTCGTGACCGATAACTCCATAAGGTAGGTTTAAAACTTGAAGAAAGTTAGAGCAAATTAACAAGATGATAACTGTAATGGAAAAGATAACATTTTGTTTAATTATTCTATTCATTCTTCGTGATAATACAACAGCGTCTGCGATTAGCGCTAAATTATTTTTCATTAAAACAACATCTGCTGTTTCAAGTGCTACGTCAGTTCCTTCACCCATCGCGATTCCAATCGATGCAGTGGCAAGGGCAGGAGCATCATTAATCCCATCACCAACCATAGCAACTGTACCATATTTCTCTCCTAGCTTTTTAATTTCTTCTACTTTTGTTTCAGGTAAGCATTCGGCAATGAAACCATCAATATGGCTTTCTTTTGCTATAGCTTGTGCGGTAGGTGTACTATCACCAGTCAACATGAAAGTATACACACCTTCAGATTTCAATTGATCAATAGCATCAACCGTTTCTTGACGGACAACATCTTTTAACGTTATTAATCCAACGATTCCTTTTTCATCGCTTGCATATACTGTTGTTTTTCCTTCGGAAGCTAATTTACTAGCGATTCCATTTTGAAATTCATATGCTTCCTCTCTGCCTACAAAATCTGCTTTTCCAACCTTCCACACATGACCGTGTAATACAGCTGTTGCTCCAAAGCCTGATATATCCTCAGAGGAATCAGGATGAATCAGAGGCAATGAGCTATTCTCACTAGCATATTTTACAATTGACTGAGCTAATGGGTGATTTGAATACTTTTCAACAGATGCTACATGCTGTAAAAATTGTTCCTTTGTACAGTCATCTCTAAATAACACATCCGTTACTTCAGGCTTACCTTTTGTTAATGTACCCGTTTTATCGAGCGCTATCGCTTTTAAATTACCCAAATTTTCGAGGTGGACGCCGCCTTTAAATAAGATTCCGTGTCTAGCACCATTTGAAATTGCTGAAAGAGTTGCTGGCATAATGGATGCAGCTAAAGCGCAAGGTGATGCTACAACAAGTAATACCATCGCACGATAAAAAGTCTCGTTCCAACTCCAATCTAATAAATAATGAGGGAGGAACATCATTAAGGCTACTGCTATTAATACAACCTTTACATAAGTACCTTCAAATTTTTCAATGAACTGCTGAGATGGTGACTTTTCACTTTGAGCAGACTGAACCAATAAAATGATTTTTTGAAATAAAGTTTCTTCTTGTGGCTTTGTTAATTGAACAATAATTGTTCCTCTTAAATTAACTGTACCAGCGAAAACTTCATCATTTACTTTCTTACCAACAGGAATAGATTCACCTGTAATAGCTGCCTCATCAATGTTAGTCGTACCTTTTATGATCATTCCATCTGATGGGACACGCTCACCAGCTTTAATTAATATATGATCCCCAATGTTTAAGTCAGCAACTGCTTTTATCATTTCATTCCCATTATCATCAATAACGGTAGCTTCCTCTGGTTGTAAGTCCATCAAAGCGGATATCTCTTTATGACTTTTATTCATGGTGTATGTTTCTAGAGCACCACTAAGTGCAAAAATAAAAATTAATATAGCACCTTCTGTCCAATACCCAATGATAGCAGATCCTAAAGCAGCTAAAATCATTAATATTTCAACATTCAGCTGTTTGTAGTGAATCGTCTCAGTGATCCCTTCCTTAGCTTTTGCATATCCTCCAATAATAAATGCAAGAATGTAAATAACTACGGAAGCTGTAGAATACTCATATTTGTCTAATAGCCATCCAGCTAAAATTAGAATACCACTGCAAATAGCAGCAATTAATTCAATATGAGGTTTCATTTTCAATATAAATGTATTAGTGTTACTTTGATGTTCGTTTGTCATTTTCTCTCCCGTCCTTCGTAGATTAGTGAATGCTTTTCATGCCACATTCTTCTTACTAGTAGACTATTAGCCAATGAACCATTGTAAAATGTTTAAAAAATATAATGAATAAATTAAGGCTAACAAACTACTATTTGAAAGTCAATCTAATTGATAATTTTTCTTTCTAATTGAGAATAGTTATTGTTTAAAATATGTAAATCGTGTATTGTTATTGATAATAATTATTAATAAGGTATAAAAGGAACTCCTATTATTACTTTAATACCTATTCTTTTCAAAAAGTAAACTATAAAATAATATCTATTTATGATAAGTGTAAGTTTGAAAAAATGACATAATAATAGAATGATTTTTAATCATTTTATTGGAAAAGCATAGAAATTTATTTGTCGATAGAGTAAGATATTTGTAGAAAATTGAAATGTACGGAAGGGTTGCCGATGGAAATGAAGGTTGAAGACTATATTGAACAACTAGAATTCAAAGGTTTTTCGTTTGGTGAAGATGCTCGAGGCTTTATCTTTTTTGGAAAAGAATATACAGGTGCTTCAGATACAATGGTAAACGCAGCTATAGAAATAACTCTAAAGGTACAAAAGAAATTTGACGGTAGTTTTTATGTTTCTTTTTTAGAAATGATGAAACAAAACCAAATTGATACACGAAAGAAGGCATTACAATTTGCTGAACAATATAATTTATTCGTCTAAAGAAAGATCGTAAACCCTCGTAAACTTATTTTACGAGGGTTTTTTAGTGATGATTAGCTAATTTTTTTTAAAGAGCGCTTTTCTAAGTTTCTTACGGCTTTTGATGGCCACTCTGCAAGAATAATACCCGCTAAGATTAATATGCAGCCAATAATCATGCTAATAGTAAATGTTTCGCCAATTAAAATATAGGAAGCTACTGCGGCAAAAACAGGCTCCATTGCGAATATTAAGGCAACTCTGGTGGCAGTAGTATAAGCTTGAAAATAAGTTTGAGCTAGAAATGCCAAAGCCGTAGCAAATATAGCTGTTATAAGAAGCCCTATAATGACTTCTTCTTTTAATAAAACTTCCAACTGATACATTTGTTTAGGGTTTTCAAGAATGAGACTACATATAAAAGACAAAAGTGATACAGTAAATATCTGAATAATTGTCAGTGGCATAGCATGAAAATGTTTAGCGAATCTTCCGGTAGTAATAATATGCATGGCAAAGCTTATCGCACCTAATAAGACAAAAAAGTCTCCTTTTCCAAAGGTGGAAGCTTGAAGCATGGTAATCATGTATAAACCAACTGTAGCGAAAATAATACCGAAAATCATATTGCGATTTAGCTTTTGTTTTAACAGAACAAAAGAAAGTAAAGGCACTAGTACAACGCTTAATCCAGTAATAAAACCGGCTTTTGCTGGAGTTGTATAGACAAGGCCTAAAGTTTGAAAGGCATAGCCTAGAAATAACCAAAAACCAATTAATGCGCCTGATTTAATAGTTGAAAAATGAAAATGTTCTTTTTCTTTTTTATTAAAAAGAATATAAATGCATAATAATACAAGGAAAGCTATAAAGAATCTTATTGCGTTAAAACTATGTGGTGTTAAAAATTCAATTGCATCTTGTACTACTACAAAGGTTGAACCCCAAACAAAGACAACTAGTAGTAGTGAAATATCAGCTATTAAAGACTTATTCATTGTTGATCCCTTCCTTACTCTGCTGTATTGCTTTACGAGCAAGTTCATCTGCTACCTTATTTTGTGAACTTGGTATCCACTTGATAAAAAATAGTGGCAAGTTTTTAGATAACGAAAGAGCTTGCTCTAACAAAGGTGAATATTTTTTGTTTTTTGCGAATTCTTTTTCCATTGCAGACCATATGGCTTGAGAGTCCGTACGGAAAGAAATAGTATGAGAAGTTGATTTCTGACAGCATATTTCTAATCCTTTAATTAAAGCCCAATATTCAGCTTCATGATTATCCATAATGCCTAATGGAATAGAGTAGCTTTCTACTTTTCCATCCTCTTTTAAAAATATTCCTGCGCCACTATGTCCTGGATTCCCAGCACTAGCTCCGTCAATATAGACTTCTATCATTTTTTGCCCCCTAAAGTATGTATTAATATTCATCTTATAGTAAATTTACTCATTTTAAAAGGGAAAGACAGGACCCAGGATATGAGTATGTGAAAAAATATCAGAAAGAATATAATATTGAAATAATATTTCTATCGAGCCTGCTCGTCAAGTCCTCCCAGGGATTGATTGTATCTATTCAATGAAGATAGTTCTCTAAGAAAGATTTGTATTTTGGGGATGAAAAAAATTTAACAAGAAAAACAAAAAGGAAGCTATTATGCTTCCTTCATTTCTTCTTTAAATTTAAAACGTTTTGCTATATATCCAAAAGGAGTATCTAGTACAGAAACGATAAATTTCAATATATATGTCGTAATGAAGATCTCAACCCATATTTCGAAAGGATAAACACCAATAAATGCGATACTTGTAAATACTAAAGTATCAATAAATTGACTGATTAATGTGCTACCGTTGTTACGAATCCAAAATTGTGCATCAGTTGGGAATTTAGAGCGTATCCATGAAAATAAGTGAACATCTACATGCTGACTAATAATAAAAGCAGCGAGACTACCTAGAGCAACTCGTGGTAATAAACCAAAAATGCCTTCTAAATGGGGCTGTGCAAAGTCGTCTGGAGCTGGATTAAACATGAGTACCATCTGCATAATAACAGTCATTGTTAAAAGAGTAAAGAAACCTAGCCACACTGCCTTCTTGGCTTCTTCTTTTCCATAACGTTCATTTATAATGTCTGTTACAAGAAAAGCACTTCCATACATAACGTTTCCTAATGTTGCAGTTAATCCAAAGATTTCTATTGTTTTGACAACCTGAAGATTGGCCATAACTGTTGAAAAGCCAATCCATACAAATAGTCCTGTCTTTCCGAAAATACGGTAAATGAGAAGGACAAGGACAAAATTTACTACCAAAAATCCTAAACCAAAAAATTCATTAAACATGATTTCCTCCTAGTTTTGATAACGCGGGAGTTTTCGAACCGCGGTAATGATGTTGTTGTGAAAAGTCATGACCAGTATTACTGCATACTTGAAGAACTACAAATCATTCCTTATAAATACCTATGTTTGGCCATTTAATAAAAGCCATCCTTTTTTAAACAACATTAATAATAATATTGTAGTTTAAGAAAGAATACAACAATTATATGAATAAGTAATTTAAGGATATAACGAAATTTATTCTTGTTTTGTATGATGTCCTTTTTAATTCATTTTATAGTTCTTTTCGATGTTTCTATTGAATTTGGGTGCTTTTAGAAATTGGTGAGCATACAATTTGTTCATTAAAGGGTCTCATCACTTATACGCAGTGAATACAGGTGATAGGAAAATCATTAATAATTGTATTTAAGCATTCCTTCAAAATACGCTATTATTAAATGTATTCATGAAGATTTTAGCTACCAAAGTTAATGATGGTTTTTAAATAATCTTATTGGTAAACATATGTAATAAGTCAGTAATGTTAGTGAAGATTAATGAATTGAATAATGGGGGTCTATCTCGATGGAAGTATATATTGTATGGAAATATAAATCACCCAAAAAACCAATGTGTACTTTTCATTCTTCAAGGATGAATGCGAAAGAAGCGATAGTAATTTGTGAGGATTTAGAAAGAACAGGAAGGGTATCAGCGATAGAATTTTTTGATGAACGTGAGGTTACATGGAGCAAAAAAGAACTAACGAAGCTATTAAAAGAAATAGAAGATGAACCTCAGGATATTACGATTTATTTTGACGGTGGATTTGATCGGGATGAAGGGATATCAGGGTTAGGCATTGTTGTATACTATTCGAAGAATGGAAAGTTATTTCGTAATCGAGTAAATAAGCAGCTTATACAGCTAGAATCAAATAATGAAGCGGAATATGCAGCTATGTATGAGAGTATATGTATACTAGAAGAACTGGGAGTTCATCATCAAACATGTGAATTTAAAGGAGATTCTCATGTTGTATTAAATCAGCTATCCGGTGAATGGGCTTGCTTTGATGATGTGCTAAACCGTTGGTTGGATCGAATTGAAGATAAGATAAAGAAAATGGGTATAAAAGCTGTTTATAGTCCAATTACAAGAAAAGAAAATAAAGAAGCGGATAGTTTAGCTACGCAAGCTTTAGATGGAAAGCTAGTAAATAGTACGATTCAATTGGAAAAAAAGGAGGAGCTATGACAAATAATAATGAACGTAAAGAATTATTAGAGCAAGTCGAAGAAACATTAACCATGTATTGTACAGATTGTTTTTTATATCGATATCACAGAAAGGAATTTGGAAGAAATAAAGCACATCAGTTTTGTTTATCTTCATGTACAGTTGGAGAAAAACTTAGGACATTTGGCATATCTTTAAATCAAAAAAATAGTAAATAATGATTATTTTGACAAATTAAATGGATTTGCTTTCTTGAAATTGGTAAAATAGAGAGAAAAAGGGATGGCGTGATTGTATGCCTATTAATAATGAGAAGCCATATAAGAGAGAATTGATTCCTTTAACATTAGATGAAATTGATCAATTATTAATAGACTTTAAAGATATTGAAGTTGATGTTTCAACAGAAAAAACGAGTCGATATTATGATAATTATATAAATCCAAAGGTCAAAATAGAGGAAATCTCAAAAAAAGTAGAAGAAGCATCAGGGCAAATTTCAGAAATGTTTCAATATATCAAGTCGAATGACGAGGTACCGATTAAAGAGATTCAGAATGACATTATTCCTATTATAAATGAAGCTACAGAAATTCCACATGTTTTTCATTTGTTTGAGACACTACATAAAAAGGATGAATATACGTATCGACATAATATTTGTGTCGGTGTGATTTCTGGTCTTATCGGCAAATGGTTAGGGCTAAATGAAGAAGTATTACGCGAAGTTGAGTTAGCAGGTTTACTCCATGATATAGGAAAGACAAAGGTTCCTACTCAGATTTTGCAAAAAGCAAGCAAGCTAACGGAAACGGAATATAAGAAGATGAAACAGCATACCATTTATGGTTATGAATTATTAAAAAAGACGCCTAATTTATCTGAATCGATTGCAGTAACAGCACTACAGCATCATGAACGAGAAGATGGAATGGGATACCCTTTTCGCCTGAAAGGTTCTCAAATACATCCATATGCAAAAATCGTTGCTGTTGCTGATGTTTTTCATGCGATGTCATCTGACCGTGTTTATCGAAAGGCAACACCGTTTTATCAGGTAATAAAAGAAATGAACAATAATGTTTATGGAAAATTCGATCCGAATATACTTGTTGTGTTTCTGCGACGAATAATGGAAACATTGGTTGGAAAACAAGTTAGATTAACGGACGGAAGAATTGGTAATATTATTATGAATCATCCATATAATCCTGTGTATTCAATCGTTCAATTGGAAAACAAAGAATTTATTGATTTACGAAATGAAATGGATGTACGTATAGAGAAAGTCTTTAGAATGTAACATAATATGGTGGTAGCAATGCTTATCATATAAACATATAGAGGGTGTCCAAAAACTAAAAAGTGAAGGACATCCTCTTTAATTTTATGTTATTTTTTATAGTACTTCTTAAATTAATCAAAGAGTAAATGAAAGAAAAGCATATGTTTTTTTAGAAAGTAAGAACACACTCACACTAAATTCATCTGAAAAATGTAAAGAACAAAAAGTAGAGGGGCAGTTTGAAAAAAGATTTTTTCAGACTGCCCCTTATTTATTTTGGATATTCCTGTTATTCCAATTTCTTATTAGATTGATTTCGGTGCTGTGCATTTAGTTCTTTAATTTCCATCATCATATTCTTTATGTCGCTTTTGGCAGAAGGAAATTCCGCATTCCAATGATTGATTAAGGCAGGCATTGATTTAGCAATATGACTGTAAAGAGCCCATTTTGTTACTTTAGCTTGTAAATCATCAGTCGATTCTCCTACTAGAAGTTCGGTGTACTTACTAATTAGAGCTTGGAATTGATCATCAAATTGACTATTCATCTTTTATCGCCCTCTCCTTTGTGAATGATGTAAAAGTTTACCATATTTATATCATAATAAACAAATACCTTATAATTAAAGATAGGTCAACAGTGTTTAAGGAGATGGAGAAAAAATGGTATATAAAGATCAGAAACATCCAAATACAATTGATAGCTTAAAGAAAGATTTTAATAAATTAGGTTTGGAGAATGGTATGACAATCATAGTACATTCCTCTTTAAAATCACTTGGGTATGTTTGTGGAGGACCAGTCGCAGTAATTGAAGCATTAATGGCTACTGTTGGCTCTGAAGGAACAATCGTAATGCCAACTCAATCTGGTGATTTAAGCGATCCGGCTTTTTGGGAAAACCCTCCTGTACCTAAAGAGTGGTGGGAAATCATTCGAAATGAAATGCCAGCTTATGACCCAAGGACGACTCCAACAATGGCTATGGGGAAAATTGTTGAATGTTTTCGGACTTATGACGGTGTAATAAGGTCTTCTCATCCAACGGTGAGCTTCGCTGCTTGGGGAAATAATAAACAGTATATTATCGAAGAACATTCTTTAGATTTTTCACTTTGCGAAAAGTCACCACTACAAAAATTATATGATATAGGAGCCTATATATTATTAATCGGAGTAGATTATGAGAATAATACTTCCCTACATTTGTCAGAGTGCCGTGCTAATGCCTGTTTTACTATCCATCAAGGTTCTCCTGTTTTAGAAAATGGGGTTAGGGTGTGGAAGGAATATGAGGATTTTATTTACGATTCAGATCGATTTAATGAAATTGGATGTGATTTTGAAAAGCAATATTCTATTAGTGTGGGGAAAGTTGGTAAAGCAGAATGTAGACTGATTCCAATGAGGCAATTAGTGGATTTCGGAACGGTATGGCTAGAAAGTTGGAAGAATAGCCAAAAATGAAATCACTTTGGTCATAATTTTTATTATTATCTTCTTTTATTTTAGTATATCATTTGAATAGGAATGTTTCTTTACACCTATTTGAACAATAATATGATTATGTATACTAGACTAGGTGAAAGATAGATAGTGGAGGTACAGTGAATGAAAGCAGTAATAATAGCAGAAAAGCCTTCCGTTGCGAAAAATATTGCGGATGCATTAAACATAAAAAAGAGAAGTGACGGCTATTATGAGGGAGAACAATATATTGTTACTTGGGCTTTCGGTCATCTACTTCAGTTATATGATGCTAAAGATTATGATGAGAAAATGGCGAGATGGCAAATGGATCATTTTCCGTTTATTCCAGAAAAGTTTCAATACAAAATTAAAAGTAGCCCCAAAAATAGAGATAAACCCGACAGCGGAGCCCAGAAACAGTATTCTATTATTAAATCATTATTATTTCGAAATGATGTAGATTCCATTATTTCTGCATGTGATTTTGATAGAGAAGGACAAGTAATTGGAGATAGTATTATTTATCATATTAAAGCTCCAAAACAGGTGTATCGACTGCTATTAAATGAATGGACACCTGATGAAGTAAATGCAGGATTACAAAAAATACGACCAAATACGGAATTACGTTCCTTACAAGATGCTGGGGTAAGTAGACAATGGGCAGATTGGTTAATTGGAATTAATTTAACCTCAGTTGCAACCTTGAAGTATCAAAAAGGAAGAGGAAAAGTTTTAAACATTGGTCGAGTCATAATGCCCACTTTGAAAATCATTTATGATCGTGATAAAGAGATTGAAAATTTTGTGCCCGAAAAATATTTTAAATTAGCTGCAACTTTTAAAACAGCTAAAGGTGAAGAGCTCGTTGCTACATATGAGGAAGACAAAGAAGAGAAATTTACATGTAAGGATACATTAGAAGAAGTACATCGTGAAATTATGAATTCACAAGGTATGGTCTTACAAAAGCAGGTTGAACGAAAAAAAGAATATCCACCTTTCTTATTCAATTTGTCGAATTTACAAGGTTATATTACAAATAAATATAAAGGGTGGACAGCAGACAAGGTATTGAAGGTAGCTCAATCTATATATGAAAAAAAGTACATTACCTATCCTCGTACTGCAAGTACAGCGCTTGAAGAAAGCTTGGTCGATCGAGCAGCCAAAGTATTGAATGCTGTAAAACGGGGTTTACCATATGAAAACGAAATAAAATTTGCTGTAACAAAGCGATTATTCAATAACAAAAAGGTTGAAAGTCATAGTGCCATCATTCCAACATATCTTGTCCCAAAATCGCTATCTTCTGATGAACAAATCGTCTATAATGCTGTGAAAAATCGCTTTGTCATGCAGTTTATGCCAATTGCTGAGCACGAAGAAACAAGAGTTAATATCAAAATGAAGAATGATCATGTGAAAGGGATGTTTACAGCAAAAGGGCGAGTTCAAATTGTTGAAGGTTGGCGACAAGTAGAGAAAATTGAATCAAAAGAAAATGTCCTTCCATTTGTTGAAGAAAATGAACTCCTTGACATTATAAAAGCAGACGTTAGTTCCCATGAAACGAAGCCACCTAAACATCATACTGAAAAAACGCTATTACGTATCATGGAGACATGTGGAAAAAACTACGATGAGGAAGAAGCCGTGTTAAGCGGTTTTAGTATTGGAACTGCAGCAACCAGAGCAGAAACAATCAAAAAGTTAAAAGATATTGGTTATATATACTCTCAAGATAAAAGTTTAATTTGTAGTGATCTTGGAATTAAAATGGTTGAAACGTTTCCAGTAAAAGAACTTTTTGATTTGGAATTTACAGGTAAGTTAGAAAAAGCTCTATATGATATGGAAAAAAAGCAAGTGAGTAGAGGAGTGTTTATCAATTTTATTTGTGATTTCACACAAAAATCTGTTCAAATGATTAAAAGTGATGCAGATGTTGTTTTACAAACCGTTACATCTAAGCCTAGTGAAGCAAGTAAAGCTGATTTTCTTGGAAAGTGTCCACTATGTTCGAATCCAGTTATGGAAGGGAAGAAAGGCTTTGGCTGCACAAATTGGAAAAACGGATGTAAATATGTTATTTGGAAAAATGATAAATTCTTAGCATCGATGAAAAAGAAACCAACAAAAACGATGGTTAAGCATTTATTAAAGGACGGAAAAGTATTAGTAAAAGGTTTAACCAGTAAAAAAGGAAATAAATTTGATGCGATAATGAAGTATGAAAAGAACACGGATAACGACTACTTTGGTTGGAAAATGGAGTTTTTAGATAAACAGCCTGAATAATAAATCGCAATTTTATTAAATGCTTATATAAAAAAGTAGCTCTGTTAAACTTTTTGGTTGATTTTGATACAAAGGTGGCGAAAATAGCGAGATACCTGCGGGAAATCAGTTTCACATTGAGTTGTAGCGAACGAGGAAGATCACGAACTGTCCTTGGAAAGCGATTGTTTTTCCCTAGATTGACAGTGAGTTTTAACTGAGCAAAAAAATGAAGAAGGCGTTTCAAATATATTGGAACGCCTTCTTCATTTTACTTTGAAATAATATGTGTATAGAGTTTACTAGCAGTGTAATTTCGTTTGCATAAATACTAGTTCTTCAGCTAAAAGCTCTATCCGATTTTTTACATCTTCGTTAATAATTTCATTTTCTTTATTAAAGCAGCTATTATGAACAAATACATTATTAGCGGCAATATTTGCTTTGAAAAAAGAAAGAATGGGTTTTAATTGTGTATCTAATACAAGGAAATGCTTTTCTGATCCAGCAGTTGTTAAAAGCCCTGTAACCTTTGATTGAAGTGCGTCTGTTGGTAAGTGATCAAATAGATTTTTTAATACACCGGTAATAGATGCTTGATAGATTGGTGTTCCTATTACTAAGATATCTGCGTTTATAATTTTATTTACTACCGTTTGTGTGTCTCCGTTGTAATTTAGAAAAGGTTTACCAACGACAAGTTCTACGTTATAGTCGCGTAAATCCACTAATTCTATTTCAATTTCTGGATGCTGTTTCTGCGCTGCCAATAGTACTTCATTAACAGCTAATGCTGTTTTTGCTCCAATGACTGATCCTGATAGTCCTACAATTTTCAATGAAATCTCCTCCTAAAATCATTTAGCTTATCTGTTAAAGTCTAATAAACATCTAAAATGAACGATGCATATCGTATAGTTGTCATTATTTTGCTAAAACATTTCTAAAAGGGATTTATAGTAATTATTAAATCTATAATGAATAATTACAGTCAATCGATTAAAGAAATATAATAGTCTGGATAAATGTAACAAGTTCCAAATGAATTATACATGCTACTTTCGAAATTGTCAGTTTATTGAACTTGAAGAAGCATTTTTATGGATTCTATCACACTTGAATCGGATGATTTGCAATTATCCTATTAAACCTTTAATATTTTGAGGTGCTTTCCGATTGTTAATAATTTTCCCATAGTTGAAATAGTAGTAAATTAAAGTGTAACAGTTATGAATTAAAGGGGTAGAATAATGATTGAAATAAAAGAATATAGAGTATTATTGTATTATTTATATGTGCCGATTGAAAATCCTGAAGAATTGGCGGCGGAGCATTTGCAATTCTGTAAAAATCTTGGTTTAAAAGGAAGAATACTTATAGGTAGCGAAGGAATTAATGGAACGGTTTCGGGAACAGTGAGTCAAACAAACCAATACATGGACATGATGAAAAAACATCCTCTTTTTAACAAAATTGTGTTTAAGATTGATGAAGCAGATTGTCATGCCTTTAAGAAAATGCATGTTCGACCAAGAAAAGAAATTGTGACTCTTAAATTAGAAGATGATATAAATCCAAATGAAATAACAGGGCAATATTTAAGCCCGCTGGAATTTTATGAAGCGATGAAGCAAGAGGATACGGTTGTAATTGATGCAAGAAATGATTATGAATATGATTTAGGACACTTTAAAGGTGCTATAAGACCAGATATTCGTAATTTTAGAGATTTGCCACAATGGGTGAGAGAAAATAAAGAAATGTTTATGGATAAGAAAATCCTAACCTATTGTACGGGCGGTATTCGTTGTGAAAAATTTTCAGGTTGGTTACTAAAAGAAGGTTTTAAAGATGTTAGCCAATTGCACGGTGGTATTGTTGTATATGGTAAAGACTCTGTAGTGCAAGGAGAAAATTGGGATGGTAAACTGTATGTATTTGATGAGCGTATCAGTGTACCTGTCAATCGTAAGGAGCACGTTATTATTGGGAGAGACCATTTTACAAATGAGCCATGTGAGAGATACGTGAATTGTGGTAATCCAGAGTGTAATAGACAAATCCTTTGTTCAGAAGAAAATGAACATAAACATTTAAGAGGATGTACTATTGAATGTAGTGCTCATCCAAGGAATAGATATGTTGCTGAACATCAATTATCTAAAGAGGAAGTCCTTGAAAGATTAAACAAATTATCATAATTTATAATGGATTAATAAGGGTGATCTAAAATGAGTTACAATTAACTTTTTAGATGCCCTTTATTTTTTAGCATATATAACCTAATTTAGTAGTAAGAATGAAAAAGTAGATAGGTATTTCTTTATCGAGGGTGTAAGTAAGTGATTATCTTGTCCTTCCTTGAGATTAAACCATATTTATAGTAAAATTTATTTGATAGTTTTTGAATGGGAGGATACAGGATGGCTACACCTAGTATGGAAGATTATATTGAACAAATATATATATTGATTGAAGAGAAAGGATATGCCAGAGTATCAGATATTGCTGAAAATCTGAATGTTCATCCATCCTCTGTTACAAAAATGGTGCAAAAGCTAGATCATGAAGATTATTTAATTTATGAAAAATATCGCGGACTTATATTAACTACTAAAGGTAAAAAGATTGGAAAAAGACTCGTATATAGACATGAATTATTAGAAAAACTTCTTCGTATCATTGGCGTGAAGGAAGAGAATATATACCAAGATGTTGAAGGGATTGAACATCATCTAAGCTGGGACTCAATCGATCGAGTGGGAGATCTTGTGCAGTATTTTGAGGAAGATTTAAGTAGAGTGAGAGAGCTTGAAAAAATACAAAAAATGAATGAACAATCGAATGAATAAATGAAAACTTCATGAAAATTCCTTATGTAAAACATCTTTCTTTAGAAATGATTTTTTTATTTCTAAAGAAAGATGTTTTTTGTCTAACGTTTTATTGAATTTTCTAATTATCTTCCACCAGGCATTGGTCCGCTGCCAAGATTCCATCCACCGCCAGCCATCGATCCACCACCAGGGTTCCACCCACCACTAGGCATCGGTTCACCACCAGGCATCATTCCACCACCAGGCATCATTCCACTACCAGGCATCATTCCACCACCAGGCATCATTCCACCACCAGGCATCATTCCACCACCAGGCATCGGTCCACCACTAGGCATCGGTCCACCACTAGGCATCGGCATCGGTTCACCACCAGGCATCATTCCACCACCAGGCATCATTCCACTACCAGGCATCATTCCACCACCAGGCATCATTCCACCACTAGGCATCATTCCACCACCAGGCATCGGTCCACCACCAGGCATCATTCCACCACCAGGCATCATTCCACCACCAGGCATCATTCCACTACCAGGCATCATTCCACCACCAGGCATCGATCCACCACTAGGCATCATTCCACCACCAGGCATCGGTCCACCACTAGGCATCATTCCACTACCAGGCATCATTCCACCACCAGGCATCGATCCACCACTAGGCATCATTCCACCACCAGGCATCATTCCACCACCAGGCATCGGTCCACCACCAGGCATTGGTCCACCGCCAGGCATCGATCCACCACTAGGATTCCATCCTCCAGCAGGTTGCCAGCCAATTTCTATAATAGGAGAGGGTGGATAGCGATGTGGATCTAATTGTTGCTGATGTGGATTTGAATAAATGTATGGATGGGGTTCATTGTAAGGGAATGATCCCTCACCATATGTCTCAGAAGTTGCGTATTGAGATAAATCATTAGTATAAGCATAGTTTTCCGTATTTTGATTAATATCCATAAAATCACCCTAATCGTTTTAGTTTATTGATATTCAAAATATGAAAATGTTTAAGATAGTGGAACTTGTTCTATTAATGTCAGTAAGGGGATAAAAAACGCCTGAAGACTCAGGCGTTCCATTTTAAAGTATTTTTATAGCGGTTAATAATTTTTTAAAAATTCTTATACTTTCAATCCCATTGATACGGTGTTTCTTGATAAACATAATAGTTTAGCCAGTTAGAAAATAATAAGCTTGCATGGCTGCGCCACTTATGAGCCGGTTTTTTTAACGGATCATTGTTAGGAAAGTAATGCTCTGGTATTTCTACGTCCATTCCCTTTTTTTGATCTCTTTCATATTCTTGTAATAATGTATCTGACTCATATTCAGGATGTCCTGTAATCATGATATGTTTTCCGTCTCTGGATGCTATCATATAAATGCCAGCTTCTTCAGATGTTGCTAGAATTAATAAATCTGGATGCGCAGCCACTTCGTTAGAGAATACATCGGTATATCGAGAGTGAGGTGCAAAGAAAACATCATCAAAGCCTCGTACTAATTTTTCATTACTTTTAAGGACTTCATGTAAATATACTCCATTACATTTTTTCGGTAATTCTATTTTGTCAATTTGATAATGATGATACAGAGCGGCTTGGGCTCCCCAACAAAGATGTAAAGACGAAGTAACATTTCGTTTAGACCAATCCATAATTTTACTAAGCTCAGCCCAATAGTTTACATCCTGAAAAGCGAGCTTTTCTACCGGTGCACCAGTAACAATCATTCCATCAAATTTTCTATGCTTGACTTCATCGAAGGTTTGATAAAATTGGTCTAGATGATACTTACTTGTGTTCTTGGACTCGTGTGTCTCCATTTTTAAAAATGTTATATTTACTTGTAACGGTGTATTACCTAGTAATCGTAATAATTGAGCCTCTGTTTTTTCTTTCTCAGGCATTATATTTACGATTAATATATTTAATGGACGAATATCTTGGGTACTAGCCCGATCATCCCCCATAACAAATATATTTTCACTTTCTAATATATCTTTTGCCGGTAATGCTTGTGGAATTTTTATTGGCATTTAAAAGCCTCCTCATTACTTATCATTGAAGATTAAACATTATAGACATTATAAAGAAGTATTTACCAAAGTTTCAACCATTATATTTTGATTTTTTTGAATATATAAATCTTTGTTTGTTCAATAATATAATAAGCAATAATCATTTGTCGTGGTACAATTATGGTGAAAAGGGTAAATGTATAGGAGGCTATTATGAGTAAATCAACAACGAAAACGTACAAAAGTGATTTAGAAATTGCAAATGAATCCCAAATGGAACATATTTCACATATAGCTGAGGCGTTACATTTGGATGTTGAAGAATACGATATGTATGGGAAGTACAAAGCAAAGGTTTCACTAGATGTATTAAGTAAGCCAAGTACCAAAGCAGAAGGAAAACTGATCCTTGTAACAGCCATTAATCCAACAAGCGCGGGTGAAGGGAAATCGACTGTAACTGTTGGACTTGGAGATGCGTTGAATCAGCTTGGTAAAAAAGCTGTGATTGCCATGCGTGAGCCTTCTTTAGGTCCAGTAATGGGCATTAAAGGTGGAGCTTGTGGGGGAGGATATGCACAAGTACTTCCGATGGATGAGATTAACCTTCATTTCACTGGAGATTTACATGCTATTACAACTGCTAATAATGCTTTAGCTGCAATGATTGATAATCATATACATCAAGGAAATGAATTGCAAATTGATCAAAGAAGAATCGTTTGGAAAAGAGTTGTTGATTTAAATGACAGGGCACTTAGAAAAGTCGTAATTGGTTTAGGTGGACCCGTTCAAGGGGTTCCACGTGAAGATGGTTTTGATATTACGGTTGCTTCTGAAATTATGGCAATCTTATGCTTAGCAGAAAACATAGAAGATTTAAGAAGAAGATTAGCACGTATAGTAATTGGTTATACATATCAAAGAAAACCAATTACAGTGGCAGATTTAGGTGTAGAAGGTGCTTTGACTCTTTTATTAAAAGACGCCATTCTTCCAAATTTAGTTCAAACTATTGAACATACACCTGCTTTTGTTCATGGAGGACCTTTTGCAAATATCGCTCATGGATGTAATAGTGTCATTGCTACAAAAATGGCTCGTAAATTGGGAGATTATGTTGTAACAGAAGCTGGGTTTGGTGCAGATTTAGGTGCGGAAAAGTTTTTACATATTAAATCTAGAAGTGCAAATATGAAACCGGATGCTGTGGTCATTGTTGCAACAATTCGTGCATTAAAAATGCATGGTGGAGTTGGTAAGAAAGATTTAGCTAAGGAAAATGTTGAAGCACTGCAAAATGGTTTTAAAAACCTTCAAAAGCATTGTGAAAATATTGCCTCTTTTGGATTACCATTTGTTGTTGCGTTAAATCGATTTGTTACAGATAGCTCTGAAGAAATTGCAGCTTTCAATGAGCTGTGCCAACAACATGGTATTCAATATGAACTTACCGAGGTATGGGAAAAAGGTGGGGCAGGTGGAGTACGTTTAGCTGAAACACTTGTTTCTTTAATTGAAAAAAATGAAAATGAATTTACTTACTTATATGATGTAAGTGATACAATTGAAAATAAAATTAAAGCCATTGCTCAGAAAATTTACGGTGCAAAAGATGTGGAATTTTCACTATCCGCTAAAAAACAATTAGTTGATATCGAAGCAAATGGATGGAGTAATTTGCCGATATGTATGGCAAAAACACAATACTCACTTTCAGATGATCCACAAAAACTAGGAATGCCTACAGATTTCACGATTACCGTGAGAGAGTTAAAACCATGTATTGGAGCTGGATTCATTGTCGCATTGACTGGTGATGTGATGACGATGCCGGGTTTACCAAAGTCTCCAGCTGCCTTAAATATGGATGTTGGTGAGAATGGCCAAGCTGTTGGGCTATTTTAAGTGAGGAAAAAATATGTTTGATCCCACAGCATATGAAAATTTTAAAATTATTGTAGAAGGCTCGGTTTATGATGCTGATTTTACTGGAGATATAAAAGTTGTTAATCGAGCGGAAATAGTGGATCTTTCCATCCTTTCGAGGAACTTTGAAATTCAGTTTCAACTAGTGAATAATGCCGAAATAACAGCTGGTATAGTTGTTAGCTCCAACATTGAACTTCTAGCAGGAGAAATAATGTTAGAAGATGAAAAGGCTGCCGGTGCGTATATTGAGATTCAATTTTTTTCACAGCAAAAAGAAGAAGTACTTTCAGGTAAAGTCGAAAATATTACTTCCGAATTGCTAGAAATATGGGGGAAAGATCGTAGAGTTGAAACAAAAACGTCCCTCCACTATGTAAATGGAGAGATAACCCATTATTCATGGAAAAGCATCGTTTCATTCCAAAGAATTGTAACAGAAGATCAAGCGGAAAATTTATACGAACTGATTGATTATAGTATTCAATCGCTAAAGATGTTAACTCATGTAAAGTAAGAATCAACCACGTTAAAAAGGTGCTTTATTATGTAAAATGATATCTTTACTTTATAATAATTAAGTAGATCAATGTCAGGGGCGATTAATTATGACAGTTTTTGATTTTGAAGCTTCTCTTATTAACGGGGAAAAAATATCGTTAGAACAATATAAGGGTAACGTTATTGTTATCGTAAATACGGCTAGTAAGTGTGGATTTACACCCCAATATGAACAATTGCAAACATTGTATGAACGCTATAAAGAAAAGGGATTCATTATTTTAGGCTTTCCATGTAACCAATTTATGAATCAAGAGCCTGGAGACGAGCTGGAAATTGATAGTTTCTGTCGACTAAATTATGGCGTTACATTTCCTATGTTTTCGAGAATTGCTGTAAAAGGAGAGAATGCTCATCCGCTATTTCGTTATTTAGCAACTGAAGCACCTGGAGTTATGGGTTCTAAAGGTATAAAATGGAATTTCACCAAATTTCTAATTGATCGAGAAGGAAATGTTGTGAAAAGATTTTCTCCTCAAACAAAACCGTTTGATTTTGAAGAGGAAATAAAAAAACTACTAAATACATGATTTCTACATCTAAGAAAATGCTATTTTACACAAAGAAGGATTCCTGGTTTTCCTATCCAGGAATCCTCTTTTTGGTATTTTTTAACTATTTAGAATCTTTATTGTTGTTATTGTAGAATATCAAGTAAAATATAGTGATAGAGGGAAAATAGGGGGGTTTACAAATGTTTTGGAGAAAGACTGAAAGCATAGATATACAGCCAGATCAAAATGAAAATGCAAATTTGCAAACCTTTTAAATGAGCAAAAACGAATGGAAAGTAAATTGTTACAAATAGAAGCTGAAAGGGAAACTGTTAAAGCTTTTTTATCCTTTACATTAGCTCATACAGAATTGATTTGCTTTGAATCACAGCTTAAAAATGAAATGGCAACCCGGTTAACATCCATAAGTGATGAAACATTTGCATCGTCTGAAGAAATTACCGCTGCGATAAATCATATTAGTAATACAATGGATCAGCTATCACTAAGTAACGATGATAATTTAAATAAACTTTCTGATTTAAACAATTTGAAAAATGATTTTCAAATGTCTATTTCAAGTGTTTTAGAAAATTCTACACAGTTACATAATAGAATTTCACAAATAGATTCCATAACAAATGACATAGCGGACATAGCAGCACAAACAAATTTATTATCATTAAATGCTTCAATTGAAGCTGCTCGAGCAGGTGAGAGTGGTAAAGGCTTTGCTGTAGTAGCTGATGAAGTTCGTAAACTTTCCTCGCAGACAAAAGATTCAGTAGTTAAAGTATCTGAAGTAGCAAGAAATGTTGAAAAGAGCTCTAATAATACGGATCATTCTCTAACTTCATTGCAGAATAATGTAACTAAATTTATTAATCAAACAGCTGTATTAAATAAAGCACTAGAAGAAAATATCGATCAAATCCAATTATCCAATTCAGCCATTCATGAGTTAAATGCTGCGATCGAAAATCAAAACGAAGCTTCAGCATCTATTATGGAAATAACACATGAGCTTCATGAGTCCTCTGAATTTAGTGAGAAGTTACGTTTACATATGAAGGACCTGTATCAAACCATGGAATCACATATTCAAATAGATGAAAAGCAAAATGATAAGATCATTTTAGCAGCTCGTTTAAATGATCATGCAGACTTTTTGCGCAATATTGTTCAAAATGCTGAACAGATCAAAAAAAGTGTCATCACATACCGATTGTCAATTTGGAAAATGGTGTGAGGAAGATAAAGAAAAATATGGTCATTTGTCATCATTTAAGCAAATTTACCAAGATCATATAGCATTTCATGAAGATGCTGAGAGCTTCGTTCACCAATGTACTGTCGTTAATACGAGAAAATTGCTAGATTCATCTGGTAGGATTTTGCATTCTTTTTTAGAATTAATAAATGAATGTAAGTAAAAGTCGAATACAAATAAAGGGCTTATTCTTATAGAATAGGCTTTTTTTATCATGCATAAGAACCTATTGTCTTGTAGTGTTTTGATGTTTGAATAAAAAATAATATAGAAGCATTAGAATAATATTGCTAGTTATACAAAATTCTGATAAAATCAGTTTAACTTAATTAACCTATTGTTTAATTAAGGAACGATGTTGTTTATTAAACAACATTAGTGTGGTATTTACTTCGTTAAAGGAGGATTTTTTGACATATTAAAATAAAAGAAGAGTGATTTTGTCTTTTTTTGTTTGTTAACACTTTCGTAGCTTGTCAACTTTATGAAGAAGGGGGTATTAAAGGAAAGCTTTTAAATGATTAAACATAAACTATTTTTCTATAAGGACAAGAGATAGTTTCCTATTTAACTTCTATTATTTAGAAGTTAAAGAACAAGATTATATAAATGTAACCTCCTTATGTTATGGCTAAATATACCTATACTATAAACAAACTAACAGAATTGACTACTATTTTAAGGACCATTGTTGGTGTAATTCAACTACCTCGTTAGGTTGACATAATATCTACCCTTATACTCTCGTAACATCCATCACCGATTCCTTCATCAAGAACATAATCATACCAGTTTAAAAGCAAGTTTACTTTTCTTCAGAGACTTTGTTATTGTTCCTATTGTAAAAATAATAAAGCGTTGCAAATACGTGAGGCTCCCGTTAGAGAATCAAGTAAGAAGATCAGGCACTCGCCGACGGAAAGTATATGGATTGCAGCCATTATCATCAATAAACATTAACATAGCGTTTTCAAATGCAATTTACGAAAATATAACCTTCTTACAATTCTTCATCGATTATTTCAAAAATCATAAATAATAACACAATCAAATCGAAGGCCAATTGGACATAACGTGTTTATTGGATTTTAGTAAATCCTAAGAGAACTTCACTTATTATGTTTTATCAATGAATTGGTACATGATAGGATTTTCAATGTTTGGGACTTATTCTTTTATATTCACAATTTTAAAAAAATCAAACATAATTAGCATACTCACATTTTTAGGAAGAAGAAACAAAATATTTTTGTATTGAAAATTCAGAATAATTAAAAAATAATAAAAGGAGAGAGAGGAAATGAAGTTTGATTTGATTATTAAAAATGGAGATGTTGTATTAAAAGATAAGGTAGAACAGCTCGATATTGGTATTAAAGACGGTAAAATTGTCGAGATTGCTTATAATATTCAGGCAAATGCAAATCAAATAATAGATGCATCCTATCAATACGTTATGCCAGGTATGGTGGATGCACATGTTCATATTTGTGAACCAGGTAGTAGAAAATGGGAAGGATTTTTAACAGGTACTCAAGCACTCGCTGCTGGCGGCACAACTTCATTTATTGATATGCCATTAAATACTCTTCCAGCAACAACTAACAAAGAATCCTTACAGTTAAAATTAGAAGCTGCCAAAGGAAAAACTTATGTAGATTATGCTTTATATGGAGGCTTAGTTCCTGGAAACATAGATGATTTAGAGGATCTTTCTGATGAAGGTGTTGTAGCTTATAAATGTTTTATGGCTACTTGTGGAACAGAGGAAGTCGGTGATTTTAAGAATGTCGATGACTATACTCTTTATCAAGGAATGAAGAAACTAGCTGATTTAGGGCATATTTTATCCATTCATGCTGAGAACGCAGAAATTACGGATCAGCTAGCACTAGAAAAAATCAAACAAGGAAAACTGACAGCAACAGATTATGTGGAATCTCGTCCTGTTTTTACAGAGGTAGATGCGGTAAAACGTGCTTTACTCTTTGGAAAAGAAACAGGATGTAAATTGCATTTTGTTCACATTAGTAGTGCGGAAGCTGTTGAGGTTATTCTTCGTGCAAGAGAGGAAGGTCAAGAGGTAACAATAGAATCATGTCCTCATTACTTTACGATAGACACTGATCTTTTTGAAGAAATTGGACCTCTTGCGAAATGCTCACCACCTTTACGAAATAAGGAAGAACAAAATAAATTATGGAAGGCATTAGAGGAAGGGAAAGTTGATATTTTAACATCTGACCACTCACCATGTCCTCCAAATATGAAGGAAAGTGTAACAAACAACATATTTGAAGTTTGGGGAGGAATTAGTGGCTGTCAAAATAATGTCGATTTAATGTTCGATGAGGCAGTTAAGAAACGAAATATATCTGTGGTGGATTTTGTAAGTATGATTGCAACAAAACCTGCAGAAATTTTTCATTTGGATGCAAAAGGAAGTATCGAGCTTTCAAAAGATGCTGATATCATCCTTTTAGATCCGAATGAAACATATACCGTACAAGCGGAAAATTTATATTATCGTCATAAGCATAGTCCATATGTAGGAAGAACTATAAATTGTCGTGTGACTAAAACATTTGTCAGAGGTCATTTAGTATTCGATTCAGTTGAAGGTATTGTAGATAAGCCTGTTGGCCAATTTATATCATCAAAGAATCGATTGATTGAAGTTTAATTCATGATTTTGAGTTCATTTTGATTACGTGGCCTTACTTTGGCAATAAAAGTGACTAATATCTAACATCTAGTAGAAGTAACACATCCTTTGAGCACCAACGGTTATGTCAATTGTTTAAAAGCCTATTAGTATATTAGTAAGTTTAAAGCAAAAATGTGGCAAACCAATAAAAGGAGTTGGGTGTACAATGTCTACAAATTTAGAAAGTTACGTTCCTAAAGATACACAGGTTCATCAAGAAGCTTACATCGATTTTGAGGTGAGTGTGGATGAATCGTTAAAGCCGAAACCCAGGGAAACGCGAACAGTTGGACCAATCCCTTATATGTTTATGTGGATAGGAGATGGAGTTAACCTAGGAAATATGACGTTGGGTGCTAGTTTGATTGTGGCAGGAGTTGCTACACTAAATATTTTTCAAACATTTGTTGCGGCTGCTATAGCCATTGCAATCATTTCCACGATTTTTGCTCTTAATGACAGATTGGGTTACAAAACTGGTATACCCTATGTTGTACAATTACGTATGTCATTTGGAATAAAAGGTTCTATTATTTCATCTCTTATGCGTGGTATACCTGCCATCGTTTGGTATGGATTTCAAAGCTGGATAGGGGGAACTGCTTTAAATGAAATTGCAAAGATTATTACAGGAGGTTCATTTGATAGTGTAGTCATTTGCTTTGTTGTCATACAGCTGATACAAATTGTATTATCCATGTATGGCTTTCATGCGGTAGCATGGGTAGAAACTCTTGCTTCTCTTATCATTATGCTAGCGCTAGTTTATGTATTTGGAATTTTACTAACTTCATACAGCGATGTTATTGCTGATAATTGGGTTCATACGAAAGGCTCATGGGGTCTACCGTTCTTTGGATTTATTATGATGTTCTTAGGGAATTATGCAGCAATTTTTTTAAGTGCTGCCGATTATTCAAGAGAGTTGAAAACAGGTATTAGCGATTCTAAACGTGGATTTTTATACTTTTCACCAATTGTTATAGCATACGGTTTCGTTCTTACAATTGGAGCAATGCTTGCTTCTGCTACGGGTATTTCAAATCCAGTAAAGGCTTTTGCTATTGTTGTAGATAATCCTTACATTACAGCAGGGGTATCCGCATTTATTGTTATAGGGGCAATTGCTGTTAACATGGTTGCTAACATTATTCCACCGGCGTATGTAATTACCCTACTTACAAAACTTAAATATAAACCAGCTGTTATTATAACAGGATTACTAGCTCTTGGTTCTTTTCCATGGGTACTTGTTCAAGACTCATCGGCAAAAGGGCTTGGAATGTTCATTCTTATTTATTCTGCGTTTTTAGGACCGATTGTTTCTATACTATTAGTTGAATACTATATTTTAAGAAAGAAAAAAGTAGATATTGCAGAATTATATAAAGAAGATGGTCAATTTGCTGGTTTCAATCCATGTGCTTTAATTGCTATGCTTATTGGAGCTGGAGCTGCATTTATTCAAGTAGAATTAGCATGGATCGTTGGTTTTATCGTGGCAGGTATTTCTTATATGGTTCTGATGAAGTTTGCCTTCAAAGATTCAAAATTTAAAAAGGGCACGATTTTTGAGTAACCTATTGATAATCAAATCTATAAGCTAGAGATTAAGAAGAGGAAGCCCTAAGTAACCTTGGGTATTCCTTTTTATTTGATAAAAGAGTATATGATAAATCTCGAACATGATAAGATTAATCTAATAAGGTTTATTGATTGCTAAGGAGAAACCCTTGAATTTTAGTAGAATAATTCAAGGGTTTTACTCATTTATCTATGATGTGTATAGAAAATAGTATTATCTATTGAATGATTTTTTTCTGAACATTTATATAACTGTGTTATAATGGTTTATCATATAGTCTATTATTATTGGAGGATAAAAATGGTTAAATCTGTTGACAGAGCTTTGACAATTATAACTTTAGTGAGTCAAAGTAAAGAAGGTTTAGGTGTTACAGAGTTAGCATCTCACCTTGAATTAAATAAAAGTTCCATTTTTAGATTACTAAGTACCCTCGTTAGCCATGGTTTTATAGAACAAGACGTTGAAACCAAAAAATATAAACTTGGTTATAAGTATTTAGAGTTAAGCTCTATGCTATTGGAGTCTATTGACTTACGTTCACAAGCAAAGCCTTTCCTTGAGGAGTTAGAAGCATTAACGAATGAAGTAATCCATTTAGTTGTTTTTGATCAAGGCGAAGTAGTATATATTGAGAAGTTAGAGGGAAATGAAACGCTTCGTACTCATTCTAAAGTAGGAAGAAGAGCTCCTGTTCACTGTACGAGTGTGGGGAAAGTCATTTTAGCTTATTTACCTACTCAAGAAGTAATATCTATTCTTGAGAAAACAGGTTTGCCAAAGCATACGGAGAATACGATCGTAGATAAAGAAAGTTTTTTAATTGAATTGAGAAAAATAAGAAACCAAGGCTATGGAGTCGAAATAGAAGAAAATGAGCCAGGCATCACTTGTATAGCTGCTCCAGTATTCGATAATAGAGGTAGTATAACTGCAGCAGTTAGTATTTCAGGACCGTCTTTTAGGATGACTGATAAGCGCTTAATTGAATTAAGTCCATTAATTAAAGAAATCGGTGAAAAAATTTCAAATCGAATGGGATATAGAGATACAAAGAAAGAAACTTTTTAGAACAGGTTAGCCATTAGCTAGCTTGTTCTTTTTTAATAAGTTTTATTAATTCGATGTAAAGTCGAGTAGGAGAGAATTCTGTATGTCATAGAACCGAATTACAATTAAATATTGAATACGACAGCAATAATTTTTTAAGAGGCTATTTTCTAAAAGATTGTTGTTTTTAAATAAGTTATCTGAATAAATATAGTATAAATAGTCGAATGGAGCGAAAGGTGAGAGAAACCTGCGATCTCACCGCCGTCCCACAGAAAGCGAGCATCTTGGAACTGAATTCAACTCAGCCTATATTCATTACTTGTCCATAGGGCACAAAAGTATGCAAAATAGCCTTTTAATTAAGACTAGTTTTAAAAAATACATTTTATGGAAAAATATCGAAAAAGGTATTGAAATTTTCTGATAATGATGCTAATCTTTAAATTAAGGAACGAGGTTTCTTAATAAACAACTTAAAGGCTTTTATTTACTGTTTTTTTAACATAATCTATTAGTTGTTCATCATACAACACGAAATACATTTCTTTTTACTATTTAATAAAAAGAAACAATGTTGCGTATTGAGGAATTAGTAAAATACTTTCTCTTTTTTTAAACTAAAAAAGAAACATAGTTGCTTATTAAACAACTAAAAGAAGGAGTGAAAAGAATGTCATTATTAACTAAAAAGAAAAAAGATCTAGCTGAATTAACTAAAAAAATTCGTCGTAACATTGTAAAAATGACTCACCATGCAGGAAGTGGTCATCCTGGTGGTTCGCTATCTGCAACTGAACTATTAACGGTTCTCTACAATGAACATATGAAGGTTGATCCTAATAATCCTGATTGGGAAGATCGTGATTGTTTCTTCTTATCTAAAGGTCATTGTACACCTGTATACTACTCCGTTTTAGCAGAGAAGGGGTTTTTTCCTGTAGAAGAACTCATGACGTTTAGAGATGTTGATGGAAGACTTCATGGTCATCCATGTGGTGAGCACATACCTGGTGTTGATGTTTCTTCAGGTTCTTTAGGTCAAGGGCTATCAGTAGCGAATGGAGTAGCACTCGCAGCAAAGCATGATAAGAACTCTAGAAGATCTTATGTCATGATCGGAGATGGAGAATTACAAGAAGGGCAAGTTTGGGAAGCAGCAATGACAACAGCTCATTATAATTTGGATAATGTATGTGCCATTATTGATTGGAATAAAATTCAGCTCGATGATTTTGTTGAAAATGTTAAAGGTGTAAAAAATCTTGGAGATAAGTTCAGAGCATTTGGTTGGCATGTAGTTGAAATAGATGGACATGATTTAGATCAAGTAGATGAAGCTTTTAGAGAAGCTAAACGAACAAAAGGAAAGCCTACAGCTATTTTAGCTCACACTGTTAAAGGTAAAGGAATTTCATTTATGGAAGACACCCATGATTGGCATGGTTTAGCACCTAATGATGAACAATTAGAACTTGCATTAAAGGAGTTGAATTAAGATGGAAAAAATGATCGCACCACGTCAAGGATATAGTGAAGCATTAATTAGACTTGGAGAGAAACATAAAGATTTGGTAGTGTTGGATGCTGATTGTGCAAAATCGAATATGACAAATCTATTTAAAAACCAATTTCCAGAACGTTTTTTTAATATTGGTATATCAGAGTGTGATTTAGTTGGTACGGCTGCAGGTCTAGCGATTGCAGGCAAAGTACCATTTGCTAACGCATATGCAAACTTTTTAACAGGACGCGCATTTGATCAAATGAGAATCTCTGTATGTTACTCGAATAACAATGTGAAAATTATCGGGCATAATGCTGGAACTTCAGCTGCTCAGGAGGGTGCTACACATCTTCCGCTTGAGGATATTTCATTAATGCGTACTTTACCACGAATGACTGTAGTTGTTCCGGCAGACTCTCTTGAAATGGAAAAAGCTGTTGAAGCTGCTTACCATTTTGATGGTCCATTATATTTACGTGTAGGTAAATTACCAGTTCCAATTGTAACAAAAAAAGAAGATCCATTTGTAATTGGAAAAGCAACTCTCTATCGTGAGGGATCAGATGTAACGATTATAAGTACCGGTATTATGCTTGATGAAGTATTTAAAGCAGCGTCAGAATTAGAAAAACAAGGTATAAGCGCTGAAGTGCTTCATGTTCATACTATCAAACCAATTGATAAAGAAGCCATTGTAAAATCTGTATCAAAAACAAAACATGTAGTGACAGTAGAAGAGCATTCGATTATTGGTGGATTAGGAAGTGCTGTGTCAGAAGTACTTTCTGAAAATTATCCTGTTCCTTTAAAAAGAATTGGTACAAATGATCGCTTTGGTGTATCTGGTAAAATGCCTGAGTTATTGGATTTCTTTGAATTAAGAGCGCATAAAATTGTATCTACTGTTTATGAGTTATTAGAATCAAAAGTTGTTAACTAAATGATCATTAGCATTTAAATAACTTTAAGGAAGGAGGTTATATCTTGAATCAAATAGTAGATTATCAGCCAATTGATAAGGTTCTCGCGGACTTATCCCCCGTTAAGAAGATTGAAAAAGCAAGAGAAAAAATAAGAAAAACGCTTCAAAACTCTAATTATAAGCTGATTGTTTTAGATGATGATCCAACAGGTGTTCAAACTGTACATGATATATACGTGGTTACAGATTGGAGTAAAGAATGGATTAAAAAAGGTCTCAGTGATAATAGAAATGTTCTTTACATTTTAACGAATACACGAAGTTATTCAGCAGAGAAAACAAAACGAATAAATCAAGAGATTGTGCGAAATCTTTGTGAAGTTTCTAAGGAACTTCAGATAAAATTTTCGTTGATAAGCAGAAGTGATTCTACCCTTCGAGGACATTATCCATTAGAAATTAATGTCTTAGAAAGTGAATTATTAAATGGTGCTGATATTGAAGTATCTGGACATTTACTTGTACCTGCTTTCTTTGAGGCACATCGTTATACAATCCAAGATACGCACTATCTTGCTGAAAGTGGGAAGCTTGTCCCTGTATCCTCTACTGAGTTTTCGAATGATGCTGTTTTTGGATTTTCAACTGCTTTTCTACCAAATTGGATTGAAGAAAAAACAAATGGGAAGATTTCGGCGAATGAAGTGTTGAATATTTCGATTGAGGATATTCGAAGTGGAGGTACTGATAAAGTTTATGAAATTCTTCTTAAAGCCAAACAAAATGCTCCTATTATTGTGAACGCAGTGTCCTATGATGATTTAGATATTGTATCACTGGCAGTATTAAGAGCTATTGATGTAGGGAAGCACTTTTTATTTAGAACGGCGGCGTCTTGGATTAAATCTTTTGGTGGAATAGAAAGCCGTCCTTATCTAACTGCACAAGATATGACTGCCTTAGATGAAAATTATGGTGGACTAATTATAGTTGGTTCACATACACAGAAAACGACTGAGCAAATTGAGGTCATTATGGATCAGTATCCTATTCAGGTTATCGAGGTAAATGTTCCTAAAATATTGAATGAACGGTTGAGAGATACAGAACTTCATAGCGTAATAAAGAAACTAGAAGAAAATTTATTGTTGAAGAAAGATACGATTATTTATACAAGTAGAAAGGTAATTACAGTTGAAGGAAAGGATGACAATTTAATAATTAGTCAATCTATATCCAGTGCCTTGGTTGAAATTGTTCGAGCTTTAGAAATTAAACCTCGCTTTATCATTGCGAAAGGTGGCATTACTTCTAGTGACATTGCAACTAAAGGTTTAGAAATTAAACATGCCAAAATCTTAGGGCAAGTTATAGCAGGTGTACCGGTCTGGTTAACTGGAAAGGAGGCTCGTTTCATAGATACGCCTTATATTGTTTTTCCAGGAAATGTAGGAGATAGAGATGCAATTCTAAAAGTTGTAGAAAATTTTAGATAAAGAAAAGGGAGTGTGTGTTAGTATGGCGAAGCAAAAAATGCCAGCAGGAGAAGCGATTGCTCTTTACTTAGAAAAAAGAGGAGTAAAGCATATTTATGGAGTACCGGGAGCAGCTATTTTACCGGTTTATGATGCCATTCGAGAAAAAACTAATATTCAATCATATGTTGTTCGGCATGAACAAACAGGCGCTTTTATGGCAGATGGTTATTCGAGAGCAACTGGGGAAGTAGGAGTCTGTGCAGCAACATCTGGTCCAGGAGGAACTAACTTCTTAACAGGCTTATATGGCGCATGGATGGATTCTATCCCAATGATCGCTTTAACTGGTCAACAAAAATCTACTCTTATTGGAACTATGCAATTTCAAGAAGCACCAATCGTTGAAATGGCGAAACCGGTAACAAAGGCTTCGTACATTTTAACAGATGGCACAAAAGCTGCAGAATTAATTCATGAGGCTTGGGAGACAGCCACTACTGGAAGAAAAGGCCCTGTTTTAATAGACCTTCCTCTTGATCAACAGAAAGTTGAAATTGAAGTTGATTTAGATGAACTAATAGCATCTAGTCAATCCGATGTTCATCCACAAGCAACCGATGAAGATATTGAAAAAGTTCTTGGACTTGTGAAGGAAGCGAAAAAGCCTGTCTTTATTTCAGGTGGTGGGATTAATCTTTCTAATTCTACAGCAGAATTAAAGGACCTAGCTGAAACACTTCAAATTCCAGTAGTAACAACATGTATGGGTATTGATACATTCCCGAATGATCATCCATTATTTGCAGGTCGTATGGGAACTATGCTCGATACGCCATTTGGAAACAAAACAATTCTTGAAGCGGATTTAATTATTAATTTAGGTGGAAGATTTGCTGATCGTAGTACAGGTAATGTTGAAATATTTAAACATGATGCAAAAATCATTCATGTAAATATTGAAAAGAAGGAAATTGGGAAAGTAGTGTCAACGGAATTGGGCGTTGTGTCTGATGTTAAAACTTTTATGGCTAAATTAGCGAAAGCTTATAAAGAGTTAGGTATTGATGTCGCAGCAACAGCTGAAACTGATACAAAAATAGATTTAACGGAAGAAAGAACAAAACATGCTCGTAAAACAGATTATGAAGATCTTCCGATTAGACCAGAACGTGCTTTACGCGAGCTTCGAGAATATCTAGATCGTGATGCTTTTGTTTCACATGACTGCGGTCTAAGTCAAATTTGGTCTTGTCAGTTGTTTGAAACATACGTTCCACGCACGTACCTTATCACAGGTGGAGCTGGAACAATGGGTTGGGGTCTTGGTGCAGCAATGGCAGCAAAACTTGCATTTCCAGAAAGACAAAGTGTCAACATTGTTGGAGATGGAAGTTTAGGAATGTCCTTACAAGACTTAGCAACAGCTGCGAAGCATAATATTCCTGTAATTGTATTTGTGATGAATAACAGTCTATTGGGGTTAATCCGTCAACAGCAAAATTGGTTCTATGATGAGCGTGATATCTCGACGGATTTAATTTATAAAAATGAGTTATGTGACAATGAAGAACGTGGGATTGACTTTGTTAAGACAGCAGAAGGAATGGGTGTAAGAGGTGAACTTGTGACTCATTATAATGGTATTAAACCAGCATTAAAACGTGCTGTTGAGAGTGGAAAGCCTTATTTAATAGAAGTTCTTGTTGCGCCGGACGCAGTTTGTGGATTCTCGAATGATGGTACATTAACAGGTTTTGAATATTCTAAAAAATAAGAAAACAATAAAGGAGGGAAGCCGCTTTATCGGCGTTAATATGACATCAAATCTTCATAATTATATGAAAGTAGGAATCGTTCATTTTATGGCATATCCTCAAACGATGGGAGGAGATGGTCCAACAGTTGAAACGATTAAAAAAATTGTAACAGATGACTTTTTTTCTGGAATTGAAATCACATCTATTAATAATACAGAAGATCGTAAGGAAGTAGCACAACTTTTATCTTCTGGTCGGATGTCAGTTGGCTTTGGAGCACAACCTATACTTTTACGAAATAAAGGGAATTTAAACTCTTTCAATGAAGAAGAACGTCAAGTAGCTATTAATCTTGTAAAAGGAGCTATTGACCAAGCATATGAGATGAAAGCATCTAAAATAGGCTTTTTAAGTGGTTCCAAGCCTGAAAAACAGGAAGATCTAGCACTTCAATTATTAACGGATTCTATTAAAGAGTTATCTGAATATGCAAGATCTAAGGGAGATTTAGTTTTATCATTAGAGACTTTTGATGATGAAACGGATAAAAAATGCTTAATTGGTTCGAATAAACTAGCTGTTGAGGTAGCAAAGGAAGTAAGGAAAGTAGATCCTAGCTTTGGATTGATGATAGACTTAAGTCATTTACCAATGCAGCGTGAAACAACAAAAGATGCTTTAACGGTAACACGTGATTTTATTAACCATGCTCATATCGGTAACTGCTATATTAAAGATCCAAAGGATCCAGCTTATGGCGATCAACATCCTCGTTTTGGTTATCCAGGAAGCGAGAACGATGTAGAGGAATTAGCTAATTACTTACGTGCATTGTTAGAGATTGGATATATTGGTGAAGGAAATAAAAATATTGTTGCCTTTGAAGTAAAACCTGTTGGTTCGGAATCTTCTGATATTGTTATTGCCCAATCAAAACGTACATTGATAGATGCATGGAGCCTAGTTCATAGTCAAAAAAGCAGAGTATTAATATAGAAGTATTTTATTTGTTAAATTAGTACTTTGAATGTATATAAAACTTGGCGACAGGCATATAAGCTTGTCGCTAGTTTGTCTATTTATATCGTAAAATGATACCAACAAAAGGTAATCAATTCCTTAAATGACTAAATTAATCAATAAAGTAAATTTTCTGAAATTTCGTTGATTATAGATTTATAGAATGGTATGATTATATAAATTGAAAGAAACGAGGTTTCTTAATAAACAACAATGAAAATACTTACCTGTACAATAATTTTTAAGCTATGGCCAAGGAAGTGAAAGTATTGGAGAAGGTACAGCACAAAATTAGTGGTAAGAGAATTTTTGAAAGAGCTGAGGAGTTAGCATCCTGCTCATGTTCCTCCATTGGTGTCACTCGGTTACCTTTTACTGAAGAAAGTGCAAAGGCCGGAATTTTAATTGAAAAGTGGATGAATGAGGCCGGCATGACTGTTCGGAAGGACGGACTTAATAATATTATTGGTCGGTACGAAGGGGAAAATCCAGATGCACCAATTCTTATTATAGGTTCTCATTTGGATACCGTTATTGAAGGTGGAAAATACGACGGTATGCTAGGAGTAATCACTGGCATAGAAGTTGTTCAAAGCTTATTTGATAGTGGTATCATACTAGACCATCCTATAGAGGTTGTAGGTTTCTGTGATGAAGAAGGTGTTCGTTTTCATTCTACTTTTTTGGGAAGTAGAGCAATTGCTGGAACCCTTACAGATGTTGACTTAGAAAGAAAAGATGAGGATGGAATTTCTATTGCAGAAGCGTTAAAAACGATCGGGATTAATCCATTAGACTATCTGATGTGTAGAAAGAAAAAAGAAGATGTTTTAGGTTATTTAGAATTACACATTGAACAAGGTCCTGTTCTTGAAAATGAGAATCAATCTGTAGGAGTAGTATCTGGTATTGCTGGTGCTACTAGGTTTTCTTTTGAGATAGAAGGTAAAGCAGGCCATGCGGGGACAGTTCCAATTGAACTGAGACAAGATGCATTGGTTGGGGCAGCTGAACTGATTCAATATATTGAATCGGTGATGTGGAAAAATAGACCTTTAGTTGCTACGGTTGGAAAGTTATTGGTACATCCAGGGGCTAGTAACGTTATTCCAAGTTTAGTAAAAGGAACATTGGATATCCGTGATATTGATAAAACAAGAAAAGAATCAGCTATTCATGAAATATTAATAGAAAGTAAGAAAATATGTAAATCTAGAGGGTTGCAAATTACATTTGAAAAGGTAATGGAGGCCGATCCTGTTGTTTGCAGCGATCGTTTCAATTCAATTATAGAAGCAGCCATAATCCAAAGTGGTGGAAATCCAATCAAATTATTTAGCGGTGCAGGTCATGATGCTATGGCAATGGCAGATATTACTGAGGTCGCGATGATTTTTGTAAGGTGCAAAGATGGGTTAAGTCACCATCCAGATGAATGTGTAACAGTTGAAGATGTAGAAGCTGGTGCTGAAGTATTATATTCAACCGTTTTAAAAATTGCTAATAAAACATAAAAAGGAGACAAAAAAATGAGTACAAAAACGTTAAGTGCTGAAAAACAGCAAATTGTACAATTTATTGAAAATAATAAGGATTCATTAATTCAATTTTTACAAGAGATTGTTGCTATACCATCGGATAATCCTCCGGGAGATTGCCAAGAACTAGCAGAGTTTCTTGATAAAAAGTTAAAAGATTTTGATTTTAAAGAAGTATTACTAAAGGAAGTGCCTGAAGAGGAAGTAAAAGCGGTAGGCATGATTAGAGCTTCAAATGTTATTGCTTATGAGCAATTCGGTGATAATACAGATTTCGAAATTACACTTAATTCACACGGTGATGTAGTTCCGCCAGGACTTGGTTGGACTCAAGATCCTTATGGTGGAAACATTGTAGATGGTAAGTTATACGGACGTGGAGCAGCTGTTTCAAAATCAGATATTGCTACTTATACGTTCGCTGTTTTGGCATTACGTCAATTAAATGAAAAGCTTTCTGGGAAAGTCTCACTTGCATTTACATTTGATGAGGAAACAGGTGGAGACATAGGTCCTAAGTGGGTTTTAGATCATGGATATGTAAAACCTAATCTTGCTATTTGTCCAGGATTTACGTATTCATTAGTAAATGCTCATAATGGTTGCCTTCATTTAGAGGTCAAAGTAAAAGGAAAATCAGCACATGCTGCAGAGCCACAAACAGGCTATGATGCCTTAGAAGCCACTACTCAAGTATTGCAAACACTTTATGAACATCGTAAGACCTTAGGAAGCACTGTATCAGCAATCCCAGGCATCGGTACTCCTAAATTAACAGTTGGTTTAATAAAAGGCGGAATAAATACAAATGTTGTGCCAGATGAATGTACAATTCGTTTAGATAGACGTATGATTCCAGAAGAAGATCCACGAGTAGTTGAAGATACGCTTCGCCAAACTTTAAGAGAAGCTATTACTGACTTTGAAGGAATTGAAATTGAGATTAAGAGAGTCTTATTAGCTAATAGTTTTGGACCTGTTTCAACAGATTCGCCATTAGTTCAATCTATTTCTTCTAATTGGCATGATATTATGGGTGGTGAGCTTGAAGTAACAGGTTCTCCTCTTTATACTGATGCACGTCATTTCTATGAGGCTGGTGTACCTGTAGTATTATTTGGTGCCGGTCCGCATTCTCTTATTGAGGCAAATGGTCATCGAGCAGACGAACATGTTCGAGTAGATGATGTTATTAAAGCTACTAAAATTGTTGCTCTAAGTTTATATGATTTATTATTAAAAAAATAATCAATCCTTATCTATTACTCCCCTTTACTAAATAGATATGATTATAGATAAGAGGGTGTCCAAAAAGAAACATTGATGGACACCCTCTTACATTTTATGTGATTTCATACTATTCCTTATTTCAGGGCAAAGGGTAAAAGTAAGCGATGCACAGGACAGAGCTCGTAGCACATTGTTTTTAGTAAGTAATAAGTCATTATAGCTTAAATTTCTGAATGAGAGATAAGTAATATTTACGTTGAATCATAGTCGTTTAAAATATTATGAGATGAAAACATATAAAGTGGGGGTGTCGTATGCTTGTCAATACGAAAGAAGTCCTATTAGACGCTGAGAGAAATAACTATGCTGTAGCGGCGTTTAGTGTTTATAATTGGGAAACCATAAAGGCTGCTATATCGGCTGCTGAAAAAATGAAATGTCCTGTTATTTTAGCGTTAGGTGAACGTTATTTGAATTATATAGAGATAGAGGTATTTGCAAATATCGTAAAAATGATGGTTGGAAAAGTAAAAGTTCCAATTTGTTTACATTTAGATCATGCCTATAACAAAACATCTATTATTTCGGCTATTAAACATGGATTTACCTCTGTTATGTATGATGGTTCACAATTTTCATTTGAAGAAAATGTACAAAAAACGAAAGAAATTGTTGAACTATCACATCAAACAGGGGTATCTGTAGAGGCTGAGTTAGGTTCTATTGCTAAAGGAGAGCACTCTGACGAAGAGGAAGGGGACAACATATTAACAGACCCGATGCAAGCAGTGAAGTTTATCGAATTGACGAACATCGACTTTCTCGCCCCAGCTATCGGTACTGTACATGGACTTTATGTAGGCGAACCAGAGATTGATTTACATCGTCTTCAAAGCATTCACAATCTTACTTCTTTGCCTCTCGTTTTACATGGCGGTTCAGGAACACCTGAGAAACTATTAATAGAAACAATAAATCGGGGAATCCGCAAAATTAATATAAACACTGAAATTTCCATAGCTGCTGTTACTAGTATTCAAAATCAGCTAGATTTTAGTGTGGAAGAGAAAAGAATTCCTCATCTTTCATTATTAAATGAGCGAATGCAAATGGAAATGATGAGTGTAATGGAGAAATATATTCAATTATTTTCAAACCAATCAAAGACAGTATTTGTATCATAAATAGTAACTGATATAATAATGGATAATAGATTTATTTAATAGTATTTTATAAAAATTAAAAGAATGATTCGATTATTGTACTCTTATTGCTTAGCGGAAATTTTTTCTGCTTTTTTGTATTTTAATAACATGATAGTGATTTGAAGAATGAACTATTTTTTACTTTCTTAAAGAATGTAGGAAGTAATGTCTAATTTTTTGTTGTACTTGTTCCTCAAACTTTTGAGAATTGTCGTTCTCAATTTTCAAGCAGTAGTCTTGCGGATTTCCTGATACATATTTCTTGTAGATCGCTATCTGATAGATGGTTCTTTTTTTATAAGATTGTGAATGAAAAAGCATATTAAGATTGAATGTAGTGAAAGCTATGAGACTCAAGTCGGGAGTAGTATAGGTGAGACCATACAGGTATACTATATGTCGATAAGGCTTCAGCTCCCTTCCTGGGGAAAGCTAATTCTTGAAGTGAGATACAGGCTCATCCTATACTCTCTGCTTGTTTAGAGCAAACAAAGTAATATCCTGTTAGAAAAAAATCCTCTGAGAAGGTCATGACTAATCAGAGGATTCCATATTAATCTTTGATGAAGGCTGTTTTCTAATAGATTTAGCAAGAAGTTTATATTCACTAATGCGTTCATAGGTAACAAAAAGCCTTATGAAATAATAAATTCACCTTGCTCTTCTTCATATCGGATATAAAGATAGATATCTTTATTCTGATATAAGTATTACACCGGAGAAACAGTTGCTTAATAAAATGAATTTAAATGAAGTTGTATTGATAGTTCAAAAGTATGAATAGTATGAAACTGTCAATCCTACCAATCCGTATCAATCTATCGTTTCATGTATAGAAAAAGGAGATGATATTATTTATATTTTCTTTTATTTTACAATTTTATGAATAAGGTTATAATAAGAGATGTTGAAAGACAAATTTGTTTATATGCCCTTAGAGAATTGCTTTGCCGGCTATTTTTTATAAGGGTATATACTCAATCTGCCTTAATGATTGGCTGCATTTCTGCTAAATTGGTCTGATCTTGGGGTTTTAGATGTATTTCCGTGTGGGTAGTTTTTGTTTTTCCATTTAAGATGGCGTTTAAAATAACAAGGGTTAAAGTACCCATAACCACTCCATTTCCACAAAGTAAATGAATAGTTTCAGGGAAGTTAACAAAAGCGTCTGGAACACCTTTTATTGCTAGTCCTACACCTACTCCAATGGCAATTGTAATTTGGTTGGTCGGTTTGCTTAGATCAGCTTTAGCTATCATACCTAAAGCGGCAGATAAGAGCATACCAAACATAGGAATCATAGCTCCACCAAGTACAGGTAATGGAATCATTGTTGTAACAGCTGCAACTTTGGGAACTAATCCTAGAACGATTAGAATACATCCAGCTGCGATAACAACGGAACGCTGTGTAACTTTTGTGAGCAGGACGAGACCAACATTTTGTGAAAAAGTAGAATGGTTAAAAGAATTGAATACGCCACTTATTAATGCTCCGATTCCTTCTGCACGTAATCCTTTTTCCACATCCTTTTCTGTTATTTCTTTTTTACAGACTTCTCCAAGTGTTAAGAATACTCCTATACTTTCGATTGCAATTATCAATGCGATAATCGTCATTGTGATGATAGATGATATATCAAAGGTTGGCATACCAAAGTAAAAAGGTGTGACCATTGTAAACCAGCTTGCATCATTCAACGCTGATGTATTAATCATTCCTAAAAATCCTGCTAAAATGCTTCCCATCAGCATGGCCACTAAAATAGAAATCGCTTTCATAAATCCGCGAGATAACGTGTTAATGATTAGAAAGCAAATAAGTGTTAATGCTGCGATTAGTAAGTTAATTGGATCACCAAATGTAGATGAACCCGCTCCTCCAGCGGCATTTTTCATGGCTACAGGCATTAAAGAAACACCAATAATGAGAATGACGGATCCAGCGACAAGAGGTGGAAAGTATGCTACTAGTTTACCAATGTATTTTGACAGAAGTGCCACGATCAAACCCGAGACCATAACAGCACCTAATACACCTGTTATACTATGGATTTTACCTATAGCTATTACTGGTTCAACTACAATGAAAGAAACGGCCATAAGAGCGGGTAGCCTAATTCCAAAACCTTTACCACCGATAACTTGGATTAATGTAACGATTCCACATGAAAGTAAATCAAATGAAATTAGATAAACGAGCTGTTGCGGCGTTAAGCCAATAGCCGGACCTACAATTAGAGGGACAGCGACCGCTCCACCATACATTACACAAACATGTTGGAAACCTAACATTAGCATTTTTAATTTACCTATATTATCCATACTATTCTTCCTTATTGGTTTTTATCTTTTAAAATAGTGTTAATCACTATATTTGTATAATTTTGACATCCCTCCGTTCTAAAAATTCAATTATTTTTATAAATACAATTTCAAAAACTAGTATTAAAAAGTTACTTCTTGTTGTTTATTAAGAAACAGTATTTACATTTTTACTTTAATCAGAATATTAACACTATAACGAAAGTGAAAACAAGTTATTTTTGAAAAAATTGGATATTATTTTATTTCATTTGTGATTATAATTAAGAAAATGGGAGGGGATATGTTGAACTTTACTGTTGCAAACGCTTTAAAGACGTCAGTATTAGATCAATTTAAAGTTGTGGCTGGAGAGCAAGGATTGAATCGAATGATCAGCTCAGTAAGTATCATGGATAATCCTGATATCTCATTGATAAAAAGTGGAGAGTTACTATTAACAACTGGCTATGTGTTTAAAGACGATTTAAAAGCGCAGGTAGAATTAGTTGGAGAACTAGCAAAAAGAGGATGTGCTGGATTAGCAATTAAAGTACATAGGTTTTTAACAGCTATTCCCGAAGAGATGATTCTGGAGGCAAATCGGTATAGGCTCCCTATATTAGTGATTCCATACGAAGCTCCATTGTCAGACCTGCTCTATAGCTTAACAAAAGAAATCATTCTTACTGAGAACACGAATGAATCTTATACACGAAAAAGAGATGTATTTAATAGTATTATAAAAAGAGAACTAACAGATTCAAGAATAGTATCTAATCAGCTAAAGGAATTAGGGTTTTATACTGGAAACGACTTTATAGTACTTCGTATTGAATCCAACTTCAATGGTGAAAGAGTGGTATTCCCGTATGATATTAATGATTTGTATAAAAATGTCATTCCGTTCATTAAGCATGAAATGGATTTAAATCTTATAAGTGTTGAACTAGATTATCAATGGGTTATTGTTCAAAATAAAAGATTGAAAGTTGAAAATCGGTTAAGTAATCTAGTTAAATTTTTTGCTTTACAACTTGAGAAATATGTTTATGAAGTTTATCCAGGTCATTCTTTAGTTATAGGGATTAGCAAGGAAAAGCATGATATATTAAAAATTCCCGAAGGATTTGAAGAGGCGAATAAAGCTATCCGTCTAGGATTGAAGGATCATCTACTGGCTAAATCAAAAATATTTGAGTTTTGTAAATTTGAAGTTGATAGTTTACTGAGTAGTATTCAGGATAATGCTCTCGCTCAATTTGTAGAATCGACTCTTAGTCCAATCATTCAATATGATAAAGACAATAATGGCGAGCTTGTTAAAACATTAGAAATTTACTTGTTTTCAAGAGGGAAAATGGAAGATACATCTCGGGCGCTATTTGTTCATCGAAATACTGTGAAGTTTCGGTTAGCGAAAATTGAGGAGCTTCTTAGTATAGACTTACGTGATGGAGAGGTTCATTTCAGACTTCAACTAAGTTTAAAAGCTGCAAAATTATTAGGAATGACAACGGGAATGTAATGTTTTGATAAATGAAATGTTTTGGAAGAGTAAAAGACCGCCATCATTATTACATGCATGGTGGTCTTTTAAAATCCATTGTGATTATTGTAGTGTTTTTTCTGAAATCAAACGTTTAGCGTATAAAGCTAGTTTAAGCTCAAAAATCAATTGATCATAGCTGAAATCTATGTGTAACAGGTTTTTAATTCGTTTTATACGAAAGTGCATAGTATTACGATGAATACCTAGTCTTCTTGCAGCATCTGCTGGACGAAGTCCACTGCGAAAATATGTATCAAGCGTGTTTACTAAATCAGATTTTGTTTCAGCATCTTGTTGGATCAGAGGATGCAAGTAACTGTATACATAATCCTCTAGCACATCTTGGGGAGCATATTGCAGGATATTGTATGCTTGTAATCCAAAATAATCATGGATATTTTCAACTGAAGATAGTTTATTACCAAGTTCAATGGCTCTTGTAGCCTCTTGATAACTCTTCACTACTTTATTTAAACCAACCTGATAAGTTCCGATTCCAATATTTGCTCGAATCGATGGGGTTATGTGTGAGATATTTTGAATGAATTCTCTACTCACTTGTTTTACAAAATAATTGATTTCATTTCTGTCTGATTTACCATTGTCATGTAAGATGATTATGGTATCGTTATTCATTTCTGTAGTTAACATATCTATATCAGACTGGAGCTTAACTTTTTCTGTGAATTGCTGGAAATGGTTGTAAGTAAATTCGTCTTGATACTGTTCTTTTTGTTGCATCATTCGTAAGACAACACAAACAAATCCTCCGTTACGCTGTAATCCAAGGCTCGTTCCTTCCGTAAAGATTGCATCTTCTTGTTGAAAATCCGCACTTATTATTCGATATATAAATTTAGCTCTAGCATTGAGTTCCTGCTGTTCTTTCTGTACGGCTATAACTTCTTTTAGGATTGGAAACATGATGTCGGATAAAGAGAGATGGGGAGGTATTTCAAGAATGGGTAGGTTTAATTGGTCAGCTATTTGTAATAAATCACTAGGAATACCATTTAATTTTATACCTAATCCTACACATTGTTTCTTTGCTAATTCCTTTGTCAGTTCAATAATCTGATTGATATCTTTTTGGAAAATATATCCTGTTGTGAGTACTAGTTCTCCAGGCTTTAGCCAAGAAAGGACATCAGGAGCGTCGAAGCTATTTACAGATTTGATTTCTTTATTCAGCCCATCCATTCCAGCTAATATTTTACATTGCTTTAAAATGGGGATTTCTAATGCTTTAGCTAATGTGAAATTCAAGTTTATCAACCCTTCCACCTTTCATATTGTTCAATTCCATTATTTGTCATGTGTGTGTTTTAGTCAATTAAACATTTACAAAAAATGTAAATTTGTTGTGCGGAGAGAACAATATAAGAGGCCATTATTTGTCTTATTCAGATAATGACAAGAAGCTAATGGAATTTTATAATTAACTTAAATTTCTGATTTATCAGACTAAATAGTTGGATTACTTGAAGGAAGGAGGGGATGGATATCTCTATTAGTCTAGGAAAACTAAATACTATGAATCAAACAGCGTTCATCGAATCTCTAGGGTGGATATATGAGCTTTCCCCTTGGGTAGCAGAACGTACATGGTATGAAAAACCATTTCGCTCCTTAGATCATTTGAAAAAATCCATGTCTGACATTGTGCAAAAGGCTTCTGATATTGATCAACTTCTTTTGATTCGATCTCATCCAGACTTAGCTGCACGAATTGATATGGCGGAAGCTTCAGTTAAAGAACAGTCAACTGCAGGATTGGATAAGCTTACACATGAAGAGTATGTTGAATTTCTTAATCTTAACCATAGCTATAAAGAAAAGTTTGGATTCCCATTCATAATAGCCGTACGTAATCATGATAAACATTCGATTAAGGATGCTATGAAAAAACGTATGCTTGAAAATCCTGAAGTAGAAAAAAAACAAGCCATAAAGCAGATTAACTATATTGCTTCACATCGATTAGATCAATTTATTAATAACTAAGGAGGAATTAATATGAGTAATAAAGAGAATGAGAAACGAGTAATGTTCTATGGTAAAGGGGATGTTTTTGTATATCGCACATATTTACAACCACTAACAGGTGTTAAACAAATACCAGAATCAAATTTCACAGAAAGAAGTAATGTGATTTTTGGATTAAATTGCCAAATAGGGCTTAAAGGAGAAGCTTTCTTAACTTCTTTTACTGAAGGAGATAATAGCCTTGTTGTTGCAACTGATTCAATGAAAAACTTTATTCAACGTGAAGCGGCAAATTATCAAGGCACTACAGCTGAAGGTTTTATTAGGTTTATTTGTAATCGCTTTCTTGATAAATACGATCATGTTGATGCTGTAGAGCTTACTGCTAATGAAATTCCTTTTGATCATGTACTCGTACCAAACGGAGATAAGTTAGAAGTTAGTGGATTAGTTTATCGTCGTTCAAGAAATGAGTTTGCAACAACAACAATTGAGGTAGAGAGAACGGACACTGGAAATCAGGTTGTGAAGCATACAAGTGGCATCGCAGGTGTTCAACTTATTAAGGTTAAAGGTAGTTCATTTTACGGGTTTATCCAAGATGAATATACCACTTTACCCGAAGCATATGATCGTCCGTTATTTATTTATCTTGATTTCGATTGGCAGTATACGAACTTTGAGGATGCAACTGGTGCGAATCCAGAGAAATATGTAGCGGCTGAACAGATTCGTGATATCGCCAATTCTGTCTTCCACGAGTTGGATAATCGTTCTATTCAGCAGCTAATTTATCAAATTGGACTTAGAATTCTTGAGCGTTTTCCTCAACTTTCCCAAGTTCAATTCAAAACAAATAATCGTACATGGGAAACAGTTGTTGAGAATATCCCTAATTCTGAAGGGAGTGTGTATCAGGAGCCTCGTCCTCCATACGGTTTCCAAGGTTTTATTGTTACACAAGAAGATCTTAAAAAGGAAGCAGCAGTTTCTGACACTGCCTGTGCCTCACAAAAATGAGCGGTGGATTGACTACTCACGTTTTAGATTTATCTAAAGGAATGCCTGCAAAGGATTTACAGATTGAATTATGGTTAATTGGAGATAATGATGTTCGCACTTTATTGAAGACAAAATACACAAATGATGATGGAAGAATGGATAACCCTCTTCTCAGTGGTGAAGAAATGCAAACGGGAGAATATGAGCTGGTTTTTTATGTCGGAGATTATTTAAATGGCGAACATACAATATCTTCTGGATTACCTTTTTTAAATAAAGTACCCATTCGTTTTGGAATTGGGAGTAATCAACAACATTATCATGTTCCACTACTGGTAGCTCCTGGGGGATATAGCACTTATAGAGGTAGTTAGAAACAATGATAAAAAAGGAGACTTTTATGATACAAGAACGCATTGGAGTCGTTACGTTGGCAGAAAATCCTGTAACTTTGATTGGACCTGAGATTAAGATTGGAGAGAAGGCTCCTGATTTTGAATTACTAACAAAAGAACGGACAAAAGTTACTCTTTCGGATTTTAAAGGGAAGACACGAATGATTACGGTTGTACCTTCACTTGATACAGGTGTTTGTGATATGCAAACACGTCGCTTTAATGAAGAAGCAACTAAGCTAATGGATGATGTTGTAATACTAGCAGTGAGTGTTGATTTGCCATTTGCACAAGGAAGATGGTGTGAGAGCAATGGGGCTCAATCGATAACTGTACTGTCTGATCATCTGGAGATGTCATTTGGGAAAGCATATGGGACTTATATGAAAGAACATCGATTAGAGTGCCGAGCTATATTTGTAATTGATGCAAATGATACTATAACATACGTCGAATATGTACCAGAAGTAACAAATCACCCGAATTATGATGCAGCTATTAAAGCTGCTAAAGAAACATTAGATCAGCCAAATGCCACAAGATAATCATCCCTTTCTATATCCATGGTATAAAAATGTATATAATAGAAGAAATTGGATGTGGAATGATTGTGAGTATTTCCATAATCCTCATTTAAAATGGAAACAAAGGACGGCATTCTATAGATTTTATTATGAATTATATAAAAGTAAAAACCACTTTCTCAGTCAGGGTAAGTGGTTTTACTGTTTTTACAATTTTTTCTAAAAAGATGTTTTCTATCGTAAGTTAGTAATCTACAATATTCATATATATAAATATTGTAGAAGATTCAGTTGACCACTTTCGATACCATAAGCCCCTAAAGTATATGCTTCTAATCTTGTAAGAGTAGCATTAGCTGCAAGATAGTTAATGGAAAGGGTTACGTGAAAGAAATAATATTCTGGTAGCAGAGGTGAAAGTGGATGAATGAAAAAGTTGCTTGGGTAACTGATAGTACAGGATTTTTAGATGAAGAGTTAAAATATAATGAAGACCTTTATGTTATTCCAATCCAAATACATATAGAGGGGAAAGATTATAATGATGGTATTGATATAACAAATGCAGATCTGTATCAAGTAATGGAAGAAAGAAAAGCAATCGTTACAACATCACAGCCATCTGTTGGACAATTTACTCATATGTACGATAGTTTACACAAACAGAAATATGAACGTGTATACTCTTTCTTAATTTCAGAAAAGTTAAGCGGAACAGTTTCATCAAGTATTCAAGCTAGTCACTTGGTACAAATACCTGTAACAACTTTTGATTCTTGGTTGTTGTCTTATCCAATGACATATATAATGAAAAAAGCGATTAGTTGGCAAAGGCAAGGAGATCAGCCTGAAGAAATAATCCGTAAGGCCAAAAGATTAAGAAATAGCAATGAAACGTATGTTTTGATAGGTAGTTTAGAACAATTACATAGAAGTGGTAGATTGAATTCATTGCAATATTTTCTTGGAAACATTCTCAAAATCAAACCAATTATTTCGCTATTAAAAGGAAAGCTTGAGATTCAAGATATTGCTAGAAATGACAGACATACGGATAAAATTATTTTTAAAAAACTTCAACATGCAGTGGAACAATATCAAATTTCCGAATGCTTGATTTTATATGGACAATCAATAAAGCAGTCTGAAAAATGGGTAGAAAAAATTAAACATTCATTTCCTCAGCTAAAGGTGCATATTTATCCTTTAGGGACAGCAATTGGTGTTCATGCAGGAGGGAATACAATAGGTATAAGTTGGTTTAAGGAGAAGATCTAATCATAATGAAAATACTTACAGCAGAACATATAACAAAACAAATGGCAGAAAAAACTTTGTGGACTGACATCTCTTTTTCTATTTCAGAGGGAGAAAGAGTAGGGATTATAGGAGTTAATGGATGCGGTAAATCAACACTTATGAAATTGATAGCAGGTCTTGAAGAAAGTGATAACGGTGAAATTATTTCTCCTAAGGATTATCGAATTTCATACTTGGCACAGGACCCGACCTACGATGATTCATTAACAATAGTCGATTTCTTATTCGCTAGTGATACACCCTTATTTAATCTGATTAGAGAGTATGAGGATGCACTTTTACAGCTACAGAAAGATCCAGAAAATCAAAATCTACAAGATAAATTACTACAATTACAGCATCGAATGGATGTTGAAAAAGGATGGGACAGAAGTTCAGAAGGAAAAGTAATACTAAATAAGCTGAATCTTCCGGATGGTTCATTAAAAATCGGAACTTTATCAGGTGGCCAAAAGAAAAGAGCTGCATTAGCTAAAGCATTGATTGAACAACCAGATTTATTAATCCTTGATGAGCCTACGAACCATTTAGATGCCTCTAGTATTCAATGGCTTCAAGAATATCTAAATAAATTTCCAAATTCGGTTTTGTTTGTTACCCACGATCGTTATTTTCTTGATTCTATTACTACGAAAATTTGGGAACTCGATCAAGGAACATTATTTGAATATAAAGGTAATTATGAGAGCTTTCTAGAAAGTAAAGCGATACGTGAAGAAAATGAACAAACATCAGCTGCTAAATTGCATAGTTTATATAAAAATGAACTTGCTTGGATGAGAAAGGGAGCAAAAGCTAGAACAACGAAGCAAAAAGCTCGAATCCAACGTTTCGAACAGATAGAAAATGATGTGAATCGTCAATCATCAACTGAAAGTCTAGAAATAGAACTTGCCGGCGCTCGTCTTGGTAGGAAGGTAATCGAATGTAAGAATATCTCTAAGTCGTATGGACAAAAAGTTGTAATTGCTGGTTTATCTAGATTGTTTAAGCGCGGGGATCGTATAGGGGTTATTGGAAATAATGGAACCGGTAAATCCACATTACTCCGTATTTTAGCTGATCGAGAAGAAATTGATAGTGGAGAAGTAGATAAGGGGCAAACGGTTAAAATCGGTTTTTATACGCAAGAAAATGAAGATATGAATGAAAAATTACGAATGATTGAATATATTCGTGAGGAAGCTGAAAGTATTCAATTGAAGGATGGTAGTTATATTTCAGCCTCCGCTATGTTAGAAAAGTTTCTATTTCCAATGCATACTCATGGAACACCAATCTATAAGCTATCCGGTGGGGAAAAGCGGAGATTGTATTTGCTCAGAATATTAATGTCTTCACCAAATGTCTTATTACTTGACGAGCCAACCAATGACCTAGATACTCAAACCTTAACAGTATTAGAAGACTTTTTAGATGGTTTCTCTGGAGTAGTCATTACTGTTTCTCATGATCGTTATTTTCTTGATAAGGTAGCATCTGAATTGCTTATATTCAAAGGAAATGGACAAATTGATTCATACTTCGGTGAATATAGTGATTACCTACAGTCGTTAACGCCTGAAAAAGAGCAAAAGGTGATTGTAGAAACATCGATTGAAAAATCTGAACCGAAAGAGAAAAAGAAAAAACTTTCATACATGGAAAAAAGAGAATGGGATACCATTGAAGATGATATCCAAAAGGTTGAAGAAAAATTAGGCAAAATAGAAGAGGACCTACTGTTAATAGGCAGCGACTTTACAAAGGGTCAACAATTAATGGAAGAACAAAATGAATTAAATGAACAATTAGAGAAATTAATGGAAAGATGGGAATATCTATCCGAAATTGTTGAGAATAGTTAAAAAGGGGGCGCCTTCATAGTGATGGAAACACTAGAGGTGCCCTTTATTTTGATGAAACAGATTGCATTAGTACCTCATGTTAATCGGCCACGATATTAGATAATTTAGTAGTAACATTATGGCCTTTGTCTTTATAGTGATCTAGAATACCTAGATAAATGGCTTCGGTAGCTTTGTACCGATAAAGAGGTGAGGCAAGCTTTTCATTTTCTTCTTTGCAATCAATAAATGCAAGTTCGACTTATACGGCTGGTATTGTTATATTATCTCTCAATACTTGATAATTTGCTGGTTTGGTTCCTCGATTGCTTGTATTCATAGCAATATAGACAATAGAGTAGCAAGGTGATAAAAAAGTATCCTTTCTTTTAAAGAACACATATTTGTAGTATGCTTATTATTATTTACAAAATCAATAATTGGAGTGAATGTTATATGTCTAATGCATATGAAGAATATATGAAACAAGTGGCTCAACCGATGAGGGATGAATTATTACATGCAGGTTTTTCGGAGTTAACAACAGAAGATGCTGTTGCAGATTATATGGAAAAGGCTGAAGGATATACATTTGTTGTTATTAATAGTGTTTGCGGCTGTGCTGCTGGTTTAGCAAGACCAGCTGCTGTTCAATCCTTGTCAGAAGCAAGTAATAAGCCAGCAGCGATTACTGTATTTGCTGGTCAAGATAAAGCAGCAACAGCTAAGATGAGATCATACATGGCTGATATTGAGCCTTCTTCACCATCAATGGCTTTATTCAAAGGAAAAGAGTGTGTTCATTTTATCCCAAGACATGAAATTGAAGGACATACTATTGATGAAATAAGATCGAACATCGAACAAAGCTTTCGGGACCATCTTTCATAATAATGATTGTAACTACAGGTGGTCGTACGAATGACAGCTATATATTAAAAGCCAAAAATGTTGCTAAAGATTTACAGGCTTCCTATATTTCGCGTAACAAAAAGTCTATAGCAAATCTTCTTACAACCTATGATAATGTATTAATTGTAGGAAAAGACGGGCTACAATTATACAATGTCACCGGAAATGAACCGTACTTTTTTCATCCTAATTTAGCAATGATTCGGGTCAAAAGATTAATAAAAGGGGAAGCAGATCCTTTTATTGATGCAACTGGTTTGGAAGAAGGAAGTAGTATATTAGATTGTACTTTAGGACTTGCAGCAGATAGTATTGTAGCAAGTTTTGTTGTGAAGGAGCGAGGGCATGTTATCGGAGTAGAATCCAGTCCAGTGCTATCTTACATGGCAAAACAAGGTCTACAGAGTTGGAACGATCATAATATCGAGATAGTGGAAAGTATGAGAAGAATTCAAGTGGTAAATGATGATCATTATTCTATTCTAACTTCCATGAATGATCGAAGTGTTGATGTGGTTTATTTTGATCCGATGTTTGAGGAAAGTATTGAGGAATCTAATGCTTTGCAAACAATCTCACCTTTTACAAATTTTTCTTGCTTAACGGAAGAAACGATTGTAGAGGCTAAGAGAGTTGCTAGAAAGAGGGTTGTATTGAAGGACCATTTTAGAAGTACTCGTTTTCAGCAATTTGGTTTTCATCAACAAATTAGAAAAACAGCTAAATTTCATTATGGTATAATTGAGGTCTAAATAATGGGGCTTTTCAAAAGTTATCGTCGATTCCTTTTGAAGAGCCCCTAATTTGTATACTGGAAAATTTAAGAGGAGAGTATGTATAAAAGCAGTATTTATCCTAATCTGCAAAACATAGGTACATAAAATAGCCTAATTCAAAGATAATGAGGATTAGTATAACAATTGCCCATTCCATTACAAAACCTCCCTTAACACTGTCATTACCCCAAATATATGATAATAATTAGAAAGTCAGTCATTATTTCTTCTAAAATATGAAATAAACGAATTAATTTGTGAAAAAACATGAAACCTCTATCATTTTATTTCGTATTAAGTAGGTAATCGTGTATATTAGAATTGTAGAAAGCTATTAATGAGGTGTAATAGTATGAGTATCCCTAATTGGATGAAAAGAAGTTTTGTTATACTATTGTCCATTTTAACTTTAGGATTAGTATCTCCAGATGATTTCCATTGGCAAGATGAAGCCTCGGCTAATAAGCCTGGTAAAAAAAGTCTACAAGAAGAACGAGATTATTCTGTTGCAACAGCAACGTTTCCAACAATTAAAGAAACAAGTGAAAGAGAAAAACTTTTAGAAGATTTGTATGAAAAAGCAGAAGAAAGTAGCTATAGTAAATTTGGTGAAAGAATTAAACCTCGTATTGAAGAAGAATTTAATACGATTATCCTTCCTAAAATGGAAGAAACTATTTCGAATTACATTGAGAATTGTTCAGATGAAGATTTAGTGTATATCGGTATTTCTGAAAAGCCTTCTAAAGGAATGGGAGAGAAAATCTTCCATATTTATAATAAACAATCTGGTAAAGACATAATACGATTCCATGTAAGAAGAGAAAATCCCCCTCAACAAGGTTATTGGTTTAATTTTCATTATCATACCAGCCAAGATAATTATGAAACCCATCATAGTTTAGGTAGTATCTATTGGGACAAAAACACGCCTCCAAATTGGGGAGCAGAACAAAGAGAATATATGTTAAATTAAGAAAAAGCACCCTTATTGTAGTTGGTGCTTTTTTCTTTTATTACTATTCCTAAAAAAGAATATGCATATTCTTTACTGATAATCAATATCAATTAGAGTGATTATTTAACGGTAATGAGTTAAACTAAGTAATGGATAAATAATAGATAGAGAGATGATGAACATGAGTATTGTTTTGGCATTACTTGCAGCTTTATTTGCTGCATTAACGGGGATTCTTGCTAAGATTGGAATAAAAAATGTGAATTCCAATTTAGCAACGGCGATTAGGACCATTGTGGTATTAATAATGGCTTTTATGATGGTTGTTGTATCAAATCAGCTAGATAATATTTTTTTAATCAGTACAAAGGCTTTTATTTTTCTCGTCTTATCTGGTATAACAACTGGATTGTCATGGCTTTGTTATTTTAAAGCCATTCAAATAGGGGATGTTTCAAAAGTAGTTCCAATCGATAAATCAAGTGTTGTTATGACAATTCTTCTTTCATTTATCATTTTAGGTGAGCCAGCTACAGCAATGGTCATTGCCGGGGGAACCATCATTACAATAGGTACATTTGTTTTAATAGGAAGAATAAAAAGGAGTTCAAATACATCATATTCTAATTCATACATAGTATTAGCCTTCCTATCAGCCATTTTTGCAGCATTAACAGCCATTCTTGCCAAGATTGGTATAGAAGATGTGGATTCCAATTTGGCTACCTTTATTCGTACAATCGTCATTATTATTTTTGCTTGGGGAATTGTCTTTTTTCAACGTACGCACACTCAAATGAAAACAATTTCTAAAAAAAGTTATATTTTCTTAATTTTATCTGGCATGGCAACTGGATTGTCATGGCTATGTTTTTTTGCTGCTATTTCAATTGGAAAAGTATCTATTGTAGCACCGATTGATAAATTTAGCGTAGTTATTACGATGATTTTAAGCGTTATTATATTAAAAGAAAAGCCAACGAAAAATACAGTAATTGGCTGTATAATTATTACGATTGGAACGATATTTCTTTTATTTTGACTTTTGTTAGTGTTGTGAGGTTACCTTGTAAAAGGCCAATTCGAAGATCAGGAAAAAAGAATAGAGTTCCTCTAAATGGATGTATGGAGACTTGAAATGACTTTGCAAGATAGGATAAATAAAAAAAGACTACATCATTTTTGTATGATAAATGTAGTCTATGATTTTTTCATTTTCTCTTTAAAAAATAGTTTATAGAGAATAAAAAAGAAAAAATAAAAAGATATGGATATAACGAATGGAAGTAGATAGTGGTGGATTTGTTTAAATAAGAAAATACCTAAAAATAGTGAAAAAAAGAAAATATCTACATAGATAAAGGAATCCATGTTTAAATCCTTATATAATTCTTGAACGTCTTCTAAATGGTCGCTATACTTATTTCGATTTTCCATATAATCTCACCTATCGTATTGTATGATGATTTATGGAAAAGGTTCTAAGTATTAATCTAGAAGGATGAGATGACCTTTACATTTACAATCAGAGGCACCAAAATGTTTGATAAAGTATTGCCCTTTTTTAGCAAAATCGGCGCTTAATGCACATTCTCCACCTTCATGCTGATACGTTTGAATTTTTGTAACGATTGTATAGGGGCGAAAATAATCTAAATGCCAGCGCTTTTTTTTATCAACATCGAAATGTCTTTTCGTACGATGGATTATATTTTTCTTTGCACTGCCTATATAAACATAATGCCCTTTAGGGAAGTTAAACGTTCCCAACGCTCCAATTTTAATTTCTTGTGGCTCATTTAATGTAAGAAATACGGCATATAAAGTATGGCTAGAATCAATATTCCATTCCATTATTATCATTCTCCTTCAGAAACATTTTGAAAAAAGCTAAGAAAGTAAGGTAAAATAAATAATATTATACTGTATAGAGGGGTTATTTCGTTGAAACAATATTTAGAACTATGTGAACATGTATTACAAAATGGTGTGAAAAAAGAAGATCGAACAGGTACTGGGACAATCAGTACTTTTGGATATCAGATGCGCTTTAATCTACAAGAAGGATTCCCTTTATTGACAACAAAAAGAATTCCATTTCGCTTAATTGCAAGTGAGTTGCTTTGGTTTATTAAAGGTGATACGAATATTAAATATTTACTACAACATAACAATAACATTTGGAATGAGTGGGCTTTTAAAAAATGGGTAGAAAGCGATTCTTATAGAGGACCAGACATGACTGATTTTGGGCTTAGATCTCAAGCAGATGAACAATTTAATAAGCAATATGAAGAGCAAATGGCTTTCTTTATTCAAGAAGTTTTAAATAATGATGAGTTTGCTGCTGAATTTGGTGAATTAGGAGATGTATATGGTAAACAGTGGAGAGCATGGAAAACAACTTCAAATGATACAATAGATCAACTTAAAAATGTTATTGAAACGATTAAGAGTAATCCTGATTCAAGAAGATTAATTGTTTCTGCATGGAATCCTGAAGATATCCCAACGATGGCTTTGCCACCTTGTCATACACTGTTCCAATTTTACGTCATAGAAGGGAAATTATCTTGTCAGCTTTATCAACGAAGCGGAGATGTATTTCTTGGTGTACCATTTAATATTGCTAGTTATGCGTTATTAACGCATTTAATTGCACATGAATGTGGATTAGAAGCTGGTGAGTTCATTCATACACTTGGTGACGCTCATATATATAGTAATCATATAGAACAGGTGAATATCCAATTAGATAGAGAGCCAAAAGAACTTCCAAAATTACAATTAAGTAATAATTTTTCTTCTGTTTTTGACTGTGAAATGGAGGATATTTCTATAGAAGGCTATCAACCACATCCAGCAATAAAAGCACCAGTTGCTGTTTAATATAAGAATAAATAAAAAAGGCAACCTTTTTCAAAGATGGTTGTCTTTTTTCATTTTTTGAAATTGATTTTAACTCTTTATAATCTTTTCTATACATAATGGATTCGATATCGTAAAATCATTATGATATAGTGTGTTTATTTGATTAGAAAAATAATACATTTCATTAATGAAATGTAAATATAGATCAGTTCCAATATTGGTTGATATAGTAACTGTATCAAATAGTTTGATTGGAAAATCGAAATCATTATAGTAGCCGTTGTTACTAATAAAGGTATGGGGCAACGCTTGTTAGAGAGGATAGGGGATAAATGATTGTATCAATAATAGTGGCAATGGATGTAAATAGAGTAATTGGTAAAGATAATAGCCTTCCTTGGAGGCTTCCTAGAGAATTACAATATGTGAAAAAGACTACGATGGGTCATCCGATTATTTTAGGAAGAAAGAATTACGAATCAATTGGCAGACCGCTACCAGGGAGAAGAAATATCATTCTCACTAGAGATCATAATTTCCAAGCAGAGGGCTGTGAAATTACTCATACAAAAGAAGATGTGTACAAGCTGTGTGAAGGTGAGGAAGAAATATTTATTTTTGGTGGAGAGCAAATTTACAAGCTGTTCTTGGATGAGGTCAATAGAATATATGTAACGAAAATTCACCATGAATTCGACGGAGATACATATTTTCCAAGTATAGATGAAAAAGAATGGAAAGAAGTATTTGTAGAGCAGGGTATTACAGACGAAAAAAATCCTTATATATACTATTATCATATTCTGGAAAGAAAGAACTGATTTATTTTCTGCAAAGCTTTGTTTATAATGATGAAGTTGTATACAATAGCACAGCTTGAAATTCTTAGGAGGGAACAACTAGATGCGTTCGATAGCATTTTTTATGTATTTTTTTGGTTATTTAATTTATAGTGTACCGTTTTTAAATAAAGCAAGAAAATATACCAACGATTCAGAAACTATAGAGCAGCAAGATATGAAAAAACAAGTGATGGCAAAAAAGTGGGCAAGCACATTAGTGAAAATTTCTGGTGCGGATATTACGGTTAAGGGGGAAGAAAATATACCTGCTGGTTCTGTCTTAATGGTTAGTAATCATGAAGGTAACTTTGATATACCAGTATTGATTGGGTTCTTAAAAAAACCATTTGGATTTATATCCAAAGTGGAAGTGGAGAAGATTCCAATTGTTTATAAATGGATGGAAGTTATGAATTGTGTATTAATGGATCGAAAAGATCGAAGACAGTCGATTAAAGCGATAAGACAAGGAATTTCTTTAATTAAAGAAGGACATTCAATAGTTGTATTTCCAGAAGGTACAAGAAGTAAAGGTGGACCAGTAGCAGAATTTAAAGCAGGAAGCTTAAGATTAGGTATGGATGCACAAGCTCCTATTGTACCTATAGCTATTAAGGGTACTTCGAAGCTAATGGAAAAGAATAAAGGTTGGATTAAGCCGGGTAAAGTAACTGTATCCATATTACCTGCCATTACATATGAGCAATATAAAGATATGAAAATTAATGATTTAGCCATTGAAATTCAAAAAAGAATTCAAGTGGAAAGAGAAAGTTTACTTTAAACATGAGAGTGATTTGATCTAAATGCTAGATGAAATCACTCTTTTATTTTATAATTATTGAATTATTAGAAAAATCAGTTGATTTATATATTCATAGTGTTAAAATTTAAGGAATTATTAGTATTAGTTCTTAGAAAGAAGGGACCTTATGAATACAACAGCTAATGTGAAGAAGTGGGTTAGTGTAGAAGATATCCTAATCGCTTATCAACAATTAAAAGACGTAGTATTACATACGCCATTGCAAAAAAATGAACGATTATCGGAAAAGTATGAGTGTAATGTGTTTATTAAACGCGAGGATTTGCAGCATGTCCGTTCTTTTAAACTTAGAGGTGCTTATTATAAAATGAAAAGTTTGTCTGCTGAGGAAGCGTCCAAAGGTATTGTTTGTGCTAGTGCGGGCAATCATGCTCAAGGTGTAGCATATGCTTGTAAACAAATGGGGATTGAAGGTAAGATTTTTATGCCTGCAACAACTCCTAGACAAAAAGTAAATCAAGTGAAAATGTTTGGGAAAGAGATGGTGGAAATTCATCTAGTAGGTGATACTTTTGACGATTCTTTTGATCAGGCCATGGAATGTGCTACTAGTGAAAATCGTGCATTTATACATCCGTTTGACGATGAGAAAGTAATTGCAGGTCAAGGAACAATTGCGGTGGAAGTCCTAAATGATACGGAGGAAGCAATCGATTATATGTTTGCTGCGATTGGTGGTGGAGGGCTGATTGCCGGTATGTCCACGTACTTTAACAGTGTTTCACCTAATACGAAATGCATTGGTGTTGAACCAGAGGGTGCAGCAAGTATGAAAGCATCAATGCAGCATAATGAAGTAGTATCTTTAGATGAGATTGAAAAATTCGTTGATGGAGCGGCTGTAAAATGTGTTGGTGAGAAGACATTTGATATTTGTCACAGTCTTCTAGAGGATATAGTTGTTGTACCAGAAGGAAAGGTATGTACAACCATTTTAAGTTTATATAATGAACATGCAATTGTTGCTGAACCTGCTGGTGCTTTAACGATTGCAGCACTTGATTTCTATAAAGATCAGATTAAAGGGAAAAATATTGTCTGTGTAATTAGTGGTGGAAATAACGACATTGATCGTATGCAAGAAATTAAAGAACGTTCACTACTTTATGAAGGATTTTTACACTACTTTATTGTGAACTTTCCTCAAAGATCTGGTGCGCTTCGTGAATTTCTAGATGAAGTTTTAGGGCCTAAGGATGATATTACAAGATTTGAGTATACTAAAAATAATAACAAAGAATCTGGACCTGCATTAGTAGGTATTGAACTTAAATATCCTGAGGATTATGAAGGTTTGATCGTTAGAATGAAGAAAAAAGGTTTTCATTTTGTAGAGGTAAATAAAGACCAAAATCTATTTAATTTATTAATCTAAATAGTGTTATTTCTGAATTTTTAGATGTGGAGTTTTTATGAACAAACCTTCAATATCCACGCAAAGGTATAAAATAATAATATAATCTAAATAAGATTTGATTTAATTATTGAAAGGGTTGTTAGCAATGCTTCAAAACATTGGTATTCCAGGATTAATACTTATACTTGTACTAGCGTTGATTATCTTTGGACCAAAGAAATTACCTGAAATCGGTCGAGCATTTGGTCAGACTTTACGTGAATTTAAGAAGTCTACTCGTGAATTAACTAGTGACGTTATGGATGATTTAGATGATGATAAGAAAAAAGTTGAAAAAGTAGAAAAGCAAAATTAAGATGTATGACTGAAGGTGTGAGATGACGAACCATCTTACGCCTTTTTATTCGATTTTAATTTAGTAAATACTACAATGTGTGTAAACAACTTACTTATCTCGTTAATACTACTTTTAGAACATTTTTGATTTTTGACGTTAAAAGTAGTAATAAACAATAGGTTTAACAAAGTCTCAAAAGCAATTACTGCCAATGGGGTAGTGAGGAATGAGACATGAAGATGTCCGATGAAGCTAGACATCTAACGATCTAAGGAGAATGGACGATCCACTGATCAAAGTTTCAACAGAAGGTAGGCTTGATTATTCAATGGCAGATAAAGATTTGAATATGTTAGATCATTTAGATGAGCTCCGTAAACGTTTAATTATTATTGCAATAGCATTTGTTGTTTTCTTCTTAATAGGTTTTTTAAATGTTGAACCAATATATCATTGGTTTGTTAGAGGTTTAGATACACAGTTAATAGTATTAGGACCAGGTGAAATCATTTGGGTTTACTTTAAATTAGCGAGTATAATTGCCATTGCAGGTACAATACCAGTCTTTGCCTTACAATTATGGCTTTTTGTTAAACCAGCTCTAAAAAAGAATGAGATTAGATTGACACTATCCTATGTACCAGGTCTTTTTGTTTTATTTATCTTAGGGTTATGTTTTGGGTACTATGTAATATTTCCTTCGATTATGCATTTCTTAATTGAATTAAGTGGAGATATGTTTGTAACCAATTTTACAGCAGAAAAATATTTTAGCTTTTTAATCAATATGACTTTACCAATTGCTTTAGTTTTTGAATTACCTGTAATTGTGATGTTCCTCACATCAATTGGATTACTAAATCCGAAAGTCTTGTCTAAATTTAGAAAGTATGCATATTTCATCCTAATAATCATTGCTGCAATGATTACACCGCCTGATTTTATCTCGAATATTCTCGTTTCAATCCCGCTGATTTTGTTATACGAAATTAGTATCAGTCTTTCTCGAATTGTATATAAGAAACGACAAAAGCGATTGAATTCAGAAGTGGATTTTGAAGATTATGAAGAGGTAAAATAAAAAACATCAGCAACTAGCTGATGTTTTTTATTATCCTATAGTAATTATAGGGGGTCGTATTTTTGTTAGCCGAATAAGACAAAGAGAGTTATGCTTTTGGCATAGGAGTTGGTGTTGGCTTTGCATAGCCTTCTTTATATTTCTCGTCAATATATTTTCTAATTTCTACTGGGGTTTTACCTTTGTTTAACAGTACAACAGATTCGGCTGCGATTTCTTGGCAGACTCCACAGCGAGTACCATGATCATCCCATACGATCGAGCCGTCCTCGTTGTTTTTAAAAACAAAACAGTCATAGTTATTTTTATGATTAGCCGATTCACCACATCCGCAATAACATGGCATACTTTCTAATAAATCTTTATGTTTAGCAGCAGCACTGTAAACTAATTGCATTTCTTCAGGTTTATCAGCTAAAAAAGTAGGTAATTTTTCAACGCTGCTTGTTTTTTCTTGGATGTCGCCATTTTCTGCATGTTGTGTATGATTATCGTTAGAATGTGATTGTTCATCCTCATTTGATTTATTAGAGGAACATCCTGCTAGTGCTAATATAACTGCAGTCAGTATTGGCAAGAATAGTTTCTTTAATTTCATGTCATCACCTTTATTTTTTAATTAAATTCCATTATATAGTAACATACAATAATACTAAAATCTTCTATTTTTTGCTTACTTAGGAAATTTCAGCTTTGATCATAAAGAAGATATTCTTTTATTGTTCTAGCTAGTTTGATAGAATAATGTAAGAAAGTAGCATTTCAATAAAGGGATGGATGGGATTTTTTTGAGGAAAATTAGTGTAAAATTCGGGATATTATTCTTACTAATCGTACTTGCTGGATGTAAAGCGGAGGCTATTCCAAACAGTACTAATTGGGAATTAGAAGATTTTTCAGTAACAAATCAAGATCGTTCACCTGTGTCTCTTGACGATTACAAAGGAAAAGTCACTGTTGTTAATTTTATTTTTACGAACTGTAATGATGTTTGCTTACCAATGACTTCTAATATGTCAAAGTTACAATCAGCTTTAAAAGAAAAGGGATTTAAAGATGTAGAACTTTTATCTTTTAGCATCGACCCAACAGTAGATTCGCCAGAAAAGCTAAAACAATTTGGGGACCAATTCAAAGCAAATTATTCAAATTGGAGTTTTGTAACCGGTTATAATCAATCATATATTGAGAAATTTGCAGAAAAAAATTTTCATATGATAGTGAAGAAACCGGAGGCGTCTGATCAAGTGCTGCATGGTACAGATTTTTTTCTTGTGAATGAAGAAGGTAGCATTGTAAAAAACTATCCAGGTACAACTAAGTTCCCACTTGAAGAAATTTTAAAGCATATAAAAATTTTACAAAAATAATGATCTCTCGTCTATCATCCAAGGTTGAAATTCAGCATCAAAGGGAGTGAAGAACATGCTTAAGAAAATGATTGTATTATCTTTCATTTGTGTCCTATTATCTTCGTGTTCTTTACCTGATTTTAAGACGAAACTAACGAATCAAAATGTAAATGAAGCGCAATCAGAACAAAAATCGCAAATAGAACAAGAAGAGAAGAACCAATCCTTTGTAGATCAAACTCCAGCAGACCTTAAAATCGCTACAATTGGTGATTCTTTAACAAAAGGCGTTGGTGATCATTCTGAAAATGGTGGTTATCAAGCAACTTTATCTGCCCATCTAGAAAAAGATCAAAAGATCAAAGACATTAGTATATCGCATGATGGTAAAAAAGGGCTAACGTCAAAAGGGTTGGTTAACAAAATTCAAAATGATGAAGTGATGAGTGTTTTAAAGCAAGCTGATGTAATCATTATTACAATCGGTGGAAATGACGTGATGAAGGTTGTAAAAGAAAACTTTAAGCATTTAAAAACTTCATATTTTGAAAAAGGAATGCAGAGCTATGAAAAAAATGTACGAGAAGTATTAACTACTATTCGTGCGCAAAATAAGGATGCAGATATTTATTTAATGGGTTTATATAATCCGTTTGATAAGTGGTTTAGTAATATAAAAGAATTTGATGAAATTTTGTTGGAGTGGAATCGAACAAGTGAAGAAATAGCGAAATCATTCGATAACGTTCATTTAGTCAAAATTAGTTCTTTGTTTGAAAACGATAAAGAAAATTTGATTTATGAGGAAGATTACTTTCATCCAAATTCAAAAGGATATCAATTAATGGGAAATGCGGTTTATGAAGAATTGAAAAAATATACGATTTCTCCAACTGAACAACAAGAGAATAAAGAAAACTAATCATATTAAGGTTAAGGAGGAATCAACTTGAGATCAAGAACTAAGAAAAGAAATGTATGGAAAATTCTTTTCTTTACACTAGTTGGAATTATTGTGGCTTCTTTACTATCTATTGTTATTCTAGTGGGAATTCCAAGTGAAGTCCCTGAAATAGATAATTCAAAATCAAACTCTGAGGAAACATCGATTCTTCTTCAAAGTAATAAAGAAAGCTTAAATCAATTAATTAATAATAATATAGCTAAATATCAGAAAACGGGCTCGTTTCAATATGACGTTAGATTGACAGATGTTATTGAATTATATACGACAATACCTGTTTTTGATAATAATCTTCAATTAAAGATGACGTTTAAACCATATACTTTAGAGAATGGAGATTTATTATTGAAACAAGAGACAATGAAATTAGGGCAAATGAAATTGCCTGTTTCTTATGTCATGAATTTTATTAAAAAACAGAATGATTTACCGGAATGGCTTGTGATCAATCCGAAAAAGGAAGAAATTCAAGTACTCCTTTCCGAGATTATTTTAGTAGATCATTATACAATGAAAGTAAATAACTTTGATTTGAAAAAGGACGATATTTCCTTTCGGTTAGTCATACCTTCAGAAGGAGTGAAGAGTCATTAAGTTAATGATTCATTAACTGACTGCACACTCAATATCATGATAAAAAAACCTAGTAGAACATTCAATTTGAATGGCTTTCTAACTAGGTTTTTTTATTAGGAGTATATGAATTTTTTTGTTTGAACAAACTTTGTGAAATATTACGAAGTAGGGTGCCTAGGTTGAGTTTTGCTCCTGATGCTTGTTACTCATGTTGTTCATTATGGAGAAAGAATTAATGCTTCTAATGGTGCTCTTTCGTTCTCTAACCCGATAATATAAATAGAATGAATGGTATTAGGCATGAATTCTGTATTTGGTATCTCTAATGCAATAGTTTCTGTACCTGAAAGTCGAGCTTCAAGATCTAAAGTCATAGGAGTAACGCCTAAATAATTTGTTGACTTTCGAAATGGAATATTTGTAAATACACAATCAGCATGTTTAACTGCCAAATCCATTGGTGCTGTTTCTGGAGACAAATGGATGAAACGTAGCTTTGCTTCGCCATTTGGGACATTAAATTCTTCATGGTAAGTAAGAAGTTTAAGGTTGTTTTCACTACCCACTGTTGCAAGAGTATAACTTTTACCGCTTTCAACAATGATTTTTCTGCTAATGATGGTGGATATTTGGTTCCCGGTTGGATAAATGTCCATTTGATATTTCCCTTTAGGTAAAGCTAAATAATCCGTTACACTTTTATAAGGAAAATCTTTTATTATTCTAGTGCCATTAACGTAAATATCTACATTAGGCGCATCAGGTGCAACATGTAGTAATCTTATTTTTGCTTGTTGCTCTGGTGTTGAATCAGTGAAAGCAGATCTTTCGGATGCTACTGCTTTTTGTATGTTATTGTAATGTTTTTTATAGTAATAAATGTGTAAGGTAGGATTAATATATTTATAGTAATCTGCTAATAAACCATATTTTTCTGCTTTGGCTAAGTAATGATCAGGTGACATTGAATACATGCTAAATCTCCTCTCAATTTCCTATTATTCAGTGTTAAAAATCACAAAGATAGCCACTTAAAGATAAAAATAGTTATTCTTTAAGTGGAGTGTCACAATATTTTATTTAGTACATACTAATTTCATTTACTCATTTTTCGTACGTTATAAATGTATGCATAATAACTTGGGTAGGTGTCATATGAAATTTCTTTATTTTACACTCTCTTCACCCAGCTATTGAAAGGTAATAATAAGTGCTTATATTTGGATGATGGAAATAAAAAAGGTAAAATGAATGCAGTTCTTAAATAAATACATACTTAACCATAAAGGAGTGAATAGTATGGATAGAAAAGTAGAAATTGCAACCTTTGCTGGTGGATGTTTTTGGTGTATGGTTAAACCATTTGATCGATATGATGGTGTTGAAAAAGTCGTTTCTGGGTATACAGGAGGTACAAAAGAAAATCCTACTTATCAAGAAGTGTGTACGGATACTACAGGGCATTATGAAGCTGTTCAAATTACCTTTCACCCTGAAATCATTTCATATGAAAAATTACTTGAAATATTTTGGATGCAAATTGATCCAACTGATGTGGGTGGACAATTTTATGACCGTGGTGGCTCCTATAAATCAGCGATATTTTATCATAACGAAGAACAAAAACATCTAGCAGAAAAATCAAAACAGAATTTAGAAAAAAGCGGTAGATTTCCTTTGAAAATAGTAACTCCTATAATACCTGCTTCTACCTTTTATGAAGCTGAAGAATATCATCAACAGTATTATAAGAAAAATCCAGATCACTATAATTCCTATCATGTTGGATCTGGAAGAGCTGGTTTTATAAAACAATACTGGGGTGATAAAAATGAATAATGAAGACTTAAAAAAGAAATTAACTTCTATTCAATATGAGGTAACACAAAATAATGCAACAGAACCACCTTTTCAAAATGAATACTACAATAATAAAAAATCGGGAATTTATGTTGATATCATTTCTGGAGAACCTCTATTCACTTCACTTGATCAATTTGATGCTGGCTGCGGATGGCCAAGTTTTACAAAGCCAATCAAAGAGGAAGAAATAATTGAAAAATTTGATGATAGCTATGGAATGAGAAGAACGGAAGTGAGAAGCAAAACAGCTAATTCACATTTAGGTCATGTTTTTCCGGATGGTCCTGGTCCAAAAGGGTTACGATATTGTATTAATTCAGCTTCATTACGCTTCATTCCAGTAGAATCATTAGAAAAAGAAGGGTATGCAGAGTTTGTGAAACTATTTACATAAGTATCGCTTTTATGATAAAGTATGTTCTTGAAAAATAGAAATTTCTATTTTGAAATAGTTTTAAACTTGAAAGGCGGCAATAAAATGTTCTTTAAAAAAACTTTTTGGCAAAAAAAATGAAACTGAAGCAACAAATGAAAAAGTAGAACCTTTAATGAATAAGGATGTGCTAGTTGCTCCAGCAACTGGTAAATTAATACCTTTAGAAGAAGTACCTGATCCAGTGTTTGGTCAAAAGATGATGGGAGAAGGTCTTGCTATAGATCCATCTGAAGGAGTAATTGTAGCTCCGATTGATGCGGAAGTTGCTACAATTATTGGTTCGAAGCATGCAATTGGATTAAAAACGAAGAACAACACTGAAATATTAATTCACGTTGGTCTAGAAACAGTTGCTATGGGCGGAGAAGGATTTGAAGTATTTGTAAAAGAAGGAGATCAAGTTAAGCAAGGTGACAAATTGATTACATTTAATTTAGATCTAATTCGTGAAAAAGCAAAAAGTACGATCACACCTGTTATTATTACAAATACAGATGCACAAGAAAAAATTGAAAAAACATCAGAAGCTTCTCTTGTTAAAGGAGAAACAACATTATTAACTGTAACACCTAAATAATTATTATTTCTTAACAGACTTCTCAAAGGAAATACTTTGAGAAGTCTTTGATTAGTAAAAGAGTGAATTCCAAAAGTATCGCTTTTGGAATTCACTCTTTTTTTGATTACTGAAAAATAACTGACATCGTATAAGGGAATGGACGTAAGATAAAAAACAGCCAAGAAAATTTATGGTCTTTAAAAAAAATGGGCATATGCACATACAGACACAAGCCCACCGTCATAATGTATCAGTGTAGCATGACATTAAGAAATCTATGAGGAGCTGAAATATATGTACGGATATGGCGGATATGGATATGGCGGTTGCGGTGGCGGTGGATATGGTTATGGTGGAGGCTGTGGCTGGGGAGGCGGCAGCTTCGCTCTAATCGTAGTATTATTCATCCTTTTAATTATCATTGGAGCTTCCTTCTGTGGAGGAACTTGTGGCTGCTAATAAAAAAACGAAAGAGTTTGAAGCTTAGTTATAAGCTTCAAACTCTTTTTGCCGAAAAAGGGCATGTAAATATCATTTCAAATGATTATGTGTAAAATTGAGCTTCTCAAGGGAATGAACTAAGCGAACTATTTTAAAGAATGTTTATTGAAAAATTTAAAATTTATCATACTGACTTAACTCATATGAAGATTCTCTTGTTCATCTTTTTTTGGGTAAATGGCAATGTCTGAATGGAATGTGAATGCAAAAATATTAGCAAGAAAAATATATATACTCATATACATAATAGTAGCCTATTGTTAGGGGGAAATATGTGATGCAAGATTCTCCGCTTATTAAACCAGATTTATCTCAAAGTTATCCCATGATCGAACGAGGAGAAGGAGTGTATCTTTATGATAAGGATGGTAAGGAATATATAGATGCTTCTTCTGGAGCAATTACAGTAAATATTGGTCACGGTGTAGATGAAATTAAACAAGCAATGATAAAACAAGTTGAACAGGTTTCCTTTGTTTATCGTTCGCAATTTACAAGTGAGCCTGCTGAGCTTCTAGCGGCGAAATTAAGGGATTTAACAGCTCGAGGACTAACATATAGCTTCTTTGTAAATAGCGGCTCAGAAGCCACGGAAACAGCCTTAAAAATCGCCCTGCAGTATTGGCAAGAGAAAGGTCAGCATAAAAAGACAAAAATAATATCTAGATGGATGAGTTATCACGGGATTACATTAGGGGCATTATCGATGTCTGGTCATACTGTTCGAAGAGAGCGTTTTTGTATATTATTGGAAAGTTATCCGTCGGTATCTCCACCATATTGTTATCGATGCCCATATGATAAAATATATCCTTCTTGTGAACTGAAATGCGCAGATGAGTTGCAATCGATGATCCGGAAAATGGGTAAGGAAAATATTGCGGCATTCATTTGTGAACCTGTAGTCGGTGCCGCAGGAGGAGCCATTTCTTCACCTCCAGGTTATTTAAAAAAAATAAAACAAATATGTAAAGAGAATGATATTTTACTTATCGCTGATGAGGTTATGACAGGTATTGGCCGCACTGGTACGATATTAGGTTGTGATCATGATCAGATGATTCCTGACATAGTAGCATTTGGAAAAGGGATGAGCGGTGGTTATACACCAATTGCAGCTACACTGGTAAGTGAAAAGGTCATGAGACCCATTATAGAAGGATCGGGTAGTATTATGAGCGGTCATACGTTTAGTGCGAATCCGTTATCATGCGCCGTTTCTCTTGCTGTGATTGAGTATTTAGAAAGTCATAATATCATACAGCAGGTTGAACAAAAAGGCATTTTCATTCAATCAGAATTAAAAAAATTACAAAATAAATATTCTTTTATAGGTGATGTGAGAGGAAAAGGATTACTGATAGGCATTGAATGTGTTCAGGACTTTGAAACGAAAAAACCATTCGATAGAGATGTTCGACTGACTAATACAATCATTCAGCTTGCCCAACAAAATGGACTTCTACTTTATCCAGCGCAAGCAGGTATAGATGGTCTTATTGGTGACGCATTTATTATTGCTCCACCATTAACGATATTGCATCAAGAAATTTCAGAGCTAATATCACGATTGGATCAAACATTTGAACATATTCAACAATGGCTAAATCAAGCTAACATAACAACTAAATAGGAGGATTATATGAAAAATTTATTCAATAAAATTGTCTCCATTGATTCTCTTCGTGACTTATTTCGTGATGAAATGTCTATAATGTTTGGGGGATTTGGAGGAATAGGTTCTCCGCCTACATTAATCGATTATATATATTCTCTTGAAATTAAAGAATTAACCTTAATTGGAAATGATACCGGTTTTCCTCAAATAGGTATTGGAAAACTTGTTACTGGTAAAAGAGCAAAAAAGCTGATTGTATCTCATATCGGTTCAAATCCAAATGCAGGATTACAAATGACAAATAAGGAATTGGATATTGAGTTTTCACCTCAAGGTATATTAATGGAGCGTATTAGAGCGGGAGGTTCAGGGATTAAAGGATTTTTATCTAATATTGGTGTCAACCATGAAGCTGTAAGATTGGATAAACAAACTATCACTGTAAATGAAGAGGAGTACCTACTAGAAACGAGTCTAACAGCTGACGTTTCTATTATTTTTGCAAAAGCCGCAGATGAATTTGGCAATCTTATTTTTGATAAAAGTGCACGGAATACGAATCCACTTATCGCTATGGCTGGAGATTTGACGATTGTAGAAGCAGAACATATTGTTCCTTTAGGCGCTTTACATGCTGAAGAAATCATTACTCCAGGAGTCTATATTGATTATATTGTCCAATCGAACGGGGTGAATTGGAAATGGGCATGGGAATAGATAATCGAATGAAAATTGCCGTTAGAGCAGCACAAGAAATAGTTCCAGGCAAGATTGTAAATTTAGGAATTGGCATTCCATCATTAATACCAAATTTTGTGACTAGTAAGGAGAAAGTTTTTTTTCAAGCAGAAAATGGCATACTTGGAATTGCTGGTACACCTGAAAGCGGTCAAGAAGATGAAAATTTATGCAATGCAGGAGGCTTTCCAATTACTTTAAGAGAGGGTGGAAGTTACTTTGATAGCGCCTATGCATTTAGTATGATACGCAAAGGAAAAATCGATATAACGGTATTGGGTGCTCTACAAGTGAGTGAAAAAGGAGATTTAGCAAATTGGATTGTTCCTGGTAAAAAAGTTCCTGGTATGGGGGGAGCTATGGAACTAGCAAGCTGTGCCAAGAAAGTGATAGTTACAATGAATCATTGTAATAAAAATGGCAGTTCTAAAATTGTGAAATGCTGTGATTTACCATTAACTGCATCAGGTTGTGTACATATGATTATTACCGAAATGGGAGTATTTCGAATTGTAGATGAACAGCTGTATTTAGAGGAAATCTTTCATCCATATAGCGTAACTGATATTGAAATGAAGACTGATGCTACTTTTAATGTAAGTGAAACATTACAATTTATATAAATGGAGAGAAGCCTATGACGGTTAAAAATATCGTTCGAAATTGGATTAGAACTCATGAATATAAAGCTACCACCTTATTAAAGAAAATGGTTCAGCAGCGATCTGTTCGAGGAAATGAGGGAAAGGCTCAAGCGATTGTTGTTGAGAAGTGTCGACAATTAGGTTTGGAGATTGATTTATGGGATATCGACGAGAATCCAGAAATAAAGCATCATCCATATTTTCATTGCGATCGAAGTGATTTTTCGGGAAATCCTAATTTAGTTGCTGTCTTAAAAGGGAGTGGAGAAGGAAAATCAATTATTCTCAATGGACACATTGATGTTGTACCTGAAGGAAATGTGGAAGATTGGGACCAATCTCCATACAGTGGCTACGAAAAAAATGGGAAAATTTATGGGCGTGGTACAACAGATATGAAGGGGGGAAACGTTGCACTTTTATTAGCGATAGAATCGATTATAAAGAATGATATACAATTAAAAGGAGATATTATTTTTCAAAGTGTAATAGAGGAGGAAAGTGGCGGAGCTGGAACATTAGCAACCGTGTTAAGAGGATACAAAGCAGATGCTGCATTAATTCCAGAACCAACAAGTATGAAATTTTTCCCTCATCAACAAGGTTCCTTATGGTTTCGTCTACGTATAAAAGGAAAACAGGCACACGGAGGAACTCGTTATGAAGGAGTAAGTAGTTTGGATTTATCGTATTTTGTTATAGAACAAATAAAGGAACTAGAAACAACTCGAAATCAAAGCTTACTAGATAAACCGTTGTATAGAAATATTTCGATACCAGTCCCAATAAATATAGGCACATGCCGAAGTGGAAACTGGCCTTCTTCTGTTCCAGATTTGACGGTTTTAGAAGGGAGATATGGCGTCTCTCCGTATGAAAGTGTCGAAGAAGCGATGTTAGAAATGGAAGAAATAATTGACAGAATCAATCAAACGAATAGTTGGTTTAAACAAAAACCAATTGAATTTGAGTGGTTTGGGGCACGTTGGTTACCAGGTAAAATGGATGTGAATCATCCTTTTATGCAAACTATTTTACAAAACTATCAAGCTATTGAACATAAAGAAGCTGTTATTGAGGCTTCTCCCTGGGGAACAGATGGAGGTATTTTATCGACAGTTGGGAATATTCCGGTAATGGTATTCGGACCTGGTACTACGGAAAAAGCGCATGATTGTAATGAATATATTGAAATTGCCTCAATTGTAAAAACTGCTGAAATTATTGCTTGTACATTAATCGATTGGTGTGGAGTTGATGAAACTATTAAATAATGAAAGAGTGGTTTGATGAATCAATTACCTTATTCCATTTATGAAGATTTAGACGATTGCACATACACATTAGCAAGAGATGATTATAATAAACGAATAAGAATAGATGAATATTATGGAAATATTGACAGTGTGTTAAATTCAGCTGAAGAACATGTTGTTGCAAGCAATTGCGAAAAATTAATTTTTAAGGCTAGACAAGAAGACTTTCAAACTTTATTATCCAGAAACTTTGTTCTAGAGGCTAAGGTTGATAAATATTATTTAGGTAGCGATATGTATTTCTTTTGCAAGTACTACACATCAGATCGCCGCAAAAGTGATTATTGGGCTGAAGAAGATTATTTACTTGAAAATATATATAACAATAAAGAAAAGCAAAAACCAAAAGCCTCCATTGATCAATACACATTAAAAATATGTGATGAAACAGATGCAGATTATTTAGCAGAATTATATAGTTCTGTATTTAAAATATATCCTGTTCCATTAAATAATCCAGAATATATAAAAAAGTGTATGAGGAGTGGAAGTGTATATATGGGATTTTGGCATAACGGTAAGATAATGAGTTCAGTTTGTGCCGAGATGAACGATACGTATCATAATGCTGAAATAACAGATTGTGCTACCTTGCCCGAATATAGGCAGTTTGGCTTAATGCAAATTTTAATTGCTCATATTGAAAAAGAGTTACATAAAAAGAAAATCTTTTGTTTGTATTCTATTGCTAGAGCTCGTTCGTACGGAATGAATGCAGCTTTTTATCGCTTAGGCTATGAGTATAGAGGTAGATTAGCCAATAACTGTTATATTTATGAGGATATTGAAGATATGAATGTTTGGGTTAAAAATATTTAACGCCGAAAAACCGGCAACAAAAGATGAATATTCAGCACAAGGAGAGTAAAAGTGCCTTGTTAGCCTTGACCTTTATAACGACATGGCTAGAAGGTGCTTTTCTTTTTGTACAAGTTGTCTTTTGACCTAAAATGATTGTCGAAAAGAAAAGGGACCTTTTTTTGATTAAGTTACTTTTTTGAGGCTTGAAAAAGGTGTGTTGTGATAGCAGAAGATGCGCCTATGTTATTGGCTATTTTCACATACTTTGTTTTCAATCAACAAGGTAGTGAATATAGGCTAAGTTGAATACCATTTCAGGAGGCATACCTGTCTTGGAGGAGGATCGAATCTTACGTTCCAATCTCCCTTTTTTATCACTGAACTTAGACGAAAGCAACAATCTTATAGAAATCATTCTTGTTATAAATGAAATGCCAATAATTCAGCAAAAGTAGTAAATAATTCAGCCCTGATTCATATACATATAGTAACTAAACCTGATAAAGGAAGTGAAAAAGTGGTTGAAAAAGAAATAGTAACGAAAGAAATAATGGAGTCTATATTGAAGGTCATTGATGAGGGCATACATGTAATAGATTTGGACGGGATGACTATATTTTACAATTCAATAGCGGCTTCACTTGATGGGATGCGTGTCCAAGAGGTAATTGGAAGACATGTTTTAGATGTTTTCCCCTCGCTAACAAAGAAGACAAGTACCTTACTTCAAGTCATTCAAAGTGAAAAAGCAATTTATAATCGTAGTCAATCTTATGTGAATTTACATGGAGTAAAAATTGATACAATCAATACCACTCTCCCCATTTATGTGAATGAAAGACTGATCGGAGCGGTTGAAGTCGCAAAGGATTATACGAAACTGAGAAAGCTATCGGAAAGATTAATTGATTTAGAGAAGGCACATTCAACTGTAGTAAATCGAAAAAAGCGAGCTTTAGGTGCTGTTTATCGGTTTGAGGATTTAATTACGGGAAATCAAGCTTTCAAAGACATTATTGTTAGAGGTAAAAAAGCAGCTAAATCTTCTTCTTCAATCTTGGTATATGGTGAGAGTGGCACAGGAAAAGAATTATTTGTTCAAGGTATACATAATGCTTCTCCACGTCGTGAGCAACCATTTATTGTCCAAAATTGTGCAGCACTTCCAGAATCATTATTAGAAAGTATCATATTTGGTACTGCAAGAGGAAGCTATACAGGCGCGGTAGATAGACCTGGATTATTTGAATTAGCTAATAAAGGAACGTTATTTTTAGATGAAATTCAATCATTAAGTCCTGCATTACAAACGAAGTTACTACGCGTAATAGAAGATGGTGTAGTAAGGAGAGTAGGTGAAACGAAAAGTGTAGGAGTAGATGTTAGAGTTATTGCAGCCCTGAATGTTCATCCTGAGAATGCCTTAAAGGAAAATCTTCTTCGATTAGATTTGTTTTATCGCCTCAATGTTTTAAGCTTTCAATTACCTCCTCTCAGAGAGAGGAAGGATGATATTTTATTACTTATCCAGCATTTTATTCAACAGTATAACGAATCTTTATCTTTAAATATTCAAGGGGTTGAGCATCAGGTGGAACAATTATTCCTCCAACATCAATGGCCAGGAAATGTAAGAGAATTAAAGCATTGTATTGAATATATGATGAATATTACAGAAACAGTATGGTTGAAAAAAAGTGAATTACCGGTCTTTTTTCAAAAGTCATCGAATTTTTTAATGGAACAAGATATCCCGCCACTTAGGGAGGCTTTGAAAAAAAGAGAACAAGAACTGTTAAACAAAGCTTTAGAGCAAACGGGTGGTAATGTTTTAAAAGCGGCACAACTATTGAAAATACCAAGGCAAACCTTACAGTATAAATTAAAAAATGTATAAAGAATAAGAAATCAATGATTAAAAGAAAAACTGAATCCTAAAAAGATTCATTTTTTTTGGCATATTACTTGCATTATTACCTAGCAAAGAGCGAGGAGGTATTATGCATGAAGGATTTTTTATATAAACCAAAAAGACATTGGAAAGATATTGAACTATGGAAAGATGTTACGGAAGAGCAATGGAACGATTGGCTCTGGCAACTTACACATACAATTCGAACGTTAGATGAACTAAAACAAGTCATTCATTTAACTCCTGAGGAAGAAGAAGGAGTTTTTATTTCAACAAAAACAATCCCTTTAAATATAACGCCTTACTATGCTTGGTTAATGAACCATGATGATGCTCGTTGCCCAATTAGAATGCAGTCAGTACCCATTGGAAAAGAATTATATAAAACGCAATATGACCTTGAAGATCCTCTGCATGAAGATGAAGACAGTCCTGTTGCAGGTTTAACTCATAGATATCCAGATCGCGTTTTATTTTTGGTGACAAATCAGTGTTCGATGTATTGTCGTTATTGTACAAGAAGAAGATTTTCTGGACAGATTGGGATGGGTGTGCCCAAAAAACAATTAGATGAAGCTATTCAGTATATACGAGACACACCAGAAGTACGAGATGTATTACTTTCTGGTGGAGATGGATTATTAATAAACGATACGATTTTAGAATATATTTTAAAAAATTTACGTTCTATACCGCATGTAGAAATTATCCGAATCGGTACTAGAGCACCCGTTGTATTCCCGCAAAGAATTACAGAAAATCTATGTAATATATTAAAAAAATACCATCCAGTATGGTTGAATACACATTTTAATACAAGTATAGAAGTAACGAAAGAATCTAAAGAAGCTTGTGAGATGTTGGCTAACGCGGGTGTACCTGTAGGAAATCAATCTGTCATTCTAGCAGGAATCAATGATAGTGTACCAATTATGAAAAAGCTCGTGCATGATTTAGTGAAGATTCGCGTTCGTCCTTATTATATTTACCAATGTGATTTATCAGAAGGAATCAGTCATTTTCGTGCTCCAGTTTCAAAAGGCTTGGAAATTATTGAAGGCTTGAGGGGACATACTTCTGGTTATGCATGTCCTACTTTTGTCGTTGATGCTCCTGGTGGTGGTGGAAAAATCTCCTTGCAGCCGAATTATTTATTGTCGCAATCACCGACAAAAACGGTACTAAGGAATTTCGAAGGAGTCATTACGACGTATCCAGAGCCGGAATCTTACACGTCAGGGTTGGCAGATGAATATTTTGAAAGTATTTACGGAACTCAGCAGAAAAAGGAAACCGGCATCTCTGGCTTGCTGCAGGATGAGCAGCTGAATCTTGTCCCGAGCAACATGCCTCGGATTAATAAGCGAAAACAATATGAGGTCAATCCGGAACATGCCTCTTTGAAGGATAAGCGTGCCAAACGTGATGAGCTTAAAGAAAAGAAATTTCAGGCGGAGCAAAAGAAAGCTGCTTCACTGGCGAAGGGGAATGAGTAAGTATGGAAGTCTGCTATTGGTGTGAGCAGCCTAATCCGGCACAAATCAAGGATACTGTCTATTGGGAGCTGCCGGACGGCACGAAGGCGATTGAAATCCGCAATGTGCCGTCGTTCTCCTGCGAGCATTGCGGAGCACGTTATCAAAGTGATGCAACCGTGAAGGAAATCGAAAATCATTTGTTCATAATTGATACGAAGAATATTGAAAAGTCTCTGACCTATGAGCAATTGATGGTGAAGCGGAAGTTGTTAAAGAGGAATTATTTTGATTTTGGGTGAGTATATTTAAAGAGGATAGAAGAGCTAAATCAACGTGCTCTTCTATCCTTTTTTTTACTTTAATGGAAGTTATAGTATGGTAAGTTTTAATATTCATTTATGATAGAATAGTAAAATGTAGTTGTGTATTTTAGTGTATAAGTATGAATGTAGAGATAGGGTGAGAAAATGAGTTTTCAAAAATGGCTACGGATAATTCTTCCGGAAGTCCAATTGTTTGATTTTATAAAGGCGCATGGTTTCAAAGGCAATCAGCAAAAACAAACAGCGACACTTCAAACGAATCAAGGAGGAGCTGTTTTTTCTTCTGGTTTGGCGCCTAATTTTTCAGGTTCTAATCATAATTTGCCACAAACAACGGGTGCGATGCAAGAAGTGATTCAAGATACGAAAAAGGGCATCAAAAACCTGGGTTTACATCAATCAAATGATGAATTAGATGCGATTTTCAATGATATTAAAATTGAACTGAATCGCAACGTATATTCTCAAGAGAGATATATAGATGATTTGCTCGTTATTTTTAAAACAGCTTTTTTTGCGAGAGAAAAGGGCGCAGTTCAGAATACGATATTATTGGCCGGGCCTGCCGGTACAGGCAAGAAGCGAAGCTTAACGATTCTGATCGATGCTTTGTATCGAAAAAAACTGATTCCGTATAAACGATATTCGATGATTGATTTAAGCCAATATGGAGAAAACGATGTCCATACAAATTTTATTGTCGATTGTTCGGCTGCTTTCAGTTACGGAATTGGCACAGTTTGTTTCACAGGCTTCGAAAAAGCGCAATCAGAGATTTTATCTTATGTTACGAAACTTTTTAAGGACGGTTATTTCAGAACGTCACAAGGAATTGTCGTAAGCGCTTCGGATTACTTTTTATTATTGTACAGTGATGCTGATGCGAAAGGAAAGGTCGTGAATCGACAAATTCCAACTTCCATTGCCGAGAAAATTTCACCTGCTTTGTTACGGGAAATCCGTTCTTTTGCGATTACTTCCGCGTTGGATGTTGATACGCTAAGCAGCATACTGTATGCGCAACTGACGACTGCTGCTAATAGACTGTATGCGCAGGCTCAAATAACTATTGAGTTTGAAGCGGAAGTGTTCATTGAGCTTGCCAAGCGAATTTTGCCGACGAAGCGATACGGTGAGGCGATTGAAGAATTAGTAGAGAAAGAGTTTTTTGAGTTGCTTCTGAACGCCCGAGCGAGAGGAGAGCTTACGAGTGGCGATACGATTGTTATTAAAATGGAACAAAATGATCTGCTTGCCTGCAGCCGCAAAGGAAACATTCTATTAAAATCCATTCCTCTCGTTCAAGAGGAAACATTAGAAGATGTATTGAATGAGTTGAACAGTTTAATCGGTTTGGAATCTGTTAAAACATTTATTCATGAATTACTGAAGACAGTTGCCTTGCAGGAGAAACGAAAAGCGCAAGGAGTTGAAACGGCTCCGATGACCTTGCATATGGTATTTACCGGAAATCCTGGTACAGGGAAGACAACGGTCGCCCGCATGATTTCCCGGATTTTGAAGGCGATGGGCTTACTTTCTCAAGGGCAGCTCGTCGAAGTCGCAAGACAAGATCTTGTTGGGCAATATGTCGGCTCCACAGCGCCTAAAACGAATGAAGTCATTCAACAAGCATTGGACGGTGTGTTATTTATTGACGAAGCTTATACGCTTTCCCGTAACAAGCATGACAGTTTCGGCCAAGAAGCGATTGATACATTGGTAAAAGGAATGGAAGACCACCGTGATGATACAGTCGTCATTTTAGCGGGCTATACGAATGAAATGGAAACATTCCTAAAGACAAACCCAGGTTTGCGTTCGAGATTCCCTTTAATTGTGGAATTCCCGGATTATACGCCGAAGGATATGCTGCAAATGATGGAGCTGCAAGCAAAGCAGCGTGATTATACAATTGATGTGGCAGCGCATGAAGGGCTATTAGAGCTGTTTGAAGTAAAACAAATTCCAGGAAGAAATGACGGTGGGAATGGCAGGCTTGTTCGCAATCTTTTAGAAGAAGCGATTCGAAAACAATCTGTTCGAATCATGGAGTCGGATTCACAAGCATCCAACATGCTAGTGGCGAGTGATTTTGGCATCGGTACGAAAGCAGCATTCAATTTAGAGGATGCTTTCTCCGGTATAATCGGTTTGGATAATGTGAAAAGCTTTGTTTTAACATTAGAAAAACAATTACTTGCTGACCGCCGCCGTAAAGAAGCAGGTATTCAGACGAAAAAAGAACAAACGTTGAATATGGTTTTCGCAGGAAATCCTGGGACTGGTAAAACAACGATCGCCCGTCTGCTAGCCAGCATGCTGAAATCGATGGGGGTTTTGAAAAAAGGTCATTTGGTTGAAGTGGATCGCACGCAGCTGGTTGCTGAATACGTCGGTCAGACGGCTGCTAAAACTACGGAAGTGGTGGAAAGCGCGTTAGGAGGCGTCTTGTTCATTGATGAAGCATATACGTTAGTTGAAGAAGGACAGGGTGGATTCGGAAAAGAAGCGATTGATACATTGGTTCGCTTAATTGAAAACCATCGTGAAAATTTGGTTGTCATCATTGCCGGCTATACCGAAGAAATGAAACAATTCATGAAAGCCAATCCTGGATTATCTTCCCGTTTTCCACTGAATATTGAATTTCCCGATTATACAGCGGATCAACTTGCAAAAATGACGGACATTCAAGCGCATTCAAAAGGATTTATACTGGATGAATCTGTATGTACAGCCTTAAAGCCGTATTATGAAGAAAAACAAATTCCAGGAAGAAATGATAGTGGAAATGGTCGTTTAGTGCGCAACACGCTTGAAGAAGCCATTCGTAATCAAGCCATTCGAATTGTTGAACACCAGGATTTGCCGGTCGAACAATTGAATGTGCTGACAGTCGAAGATTTCCATGTGCAGCCTGTTAAAGAGGTGACAAATGCGCTTAATGAACTGGCTTCAGTCATCGGAATGGACGAGGTTAAGCAATTTGTCCGTACTTTATCCGCTCAAGTTGAAATTGAAAATATGCGTAAGCAATTGTCATTGCCAAGTTTGGGCTCCCAGTCGCTTCACATGATTTTTAAAGGCAATCCGGGTACGGGAAAAACGATGATTGCTCGGATTTTAGCGAAACGTTTGAAAGAACTAGGTGTGATTAAGCTTGATCATGTCGTTGAAACCGATCGTTCCGGTTTGGTAGCCGGTTATGTAGGACAAACCGCTTTGAAGACGAAAGAGGTATTGGAAAGTGCGTTAGGTGGCGTGTTATTCATTGATGAGGCGTATGCGTTAATGGGAAGCGCCAATGATTTCGGTCAAGAAGCGATTGATACGATCGTGAAATTTATGGATGATCATCGTGATAATATTATCGTGATTTTAGCCGGCTACGGTGAGGATATGGAAAGGTTTTTACAATCAAATGCCGGTCTTCGATCGCGTTTTCCGAATATCATTGAATTCCCTGATTACAGCGCAAAAGAATTGATGCAGATCAGTTACCAATTCTTAACGAAGAAAGGCTTCCATGTATCGGCAGAAGTCGAAGAAACATTGCTATCTATTTTCGAAACTGGCATGAAAGTTGAAAATGCAGGGAATGGTCGTTTTGCACGCAATATATGTGAAGCAGCGATTCGCGCACATGCGTTGCGGGTCAGTCAAATCGCTCAGCCTACTGTTGAGCAATTGACCACAATCAATCAGGTAGATTTCGAGAAGGCAGGGAATTGAACATGAAGAAAATTTTTGCGCTCGGAGGCGCGATTTTATACTATTTGCTTTATCCGATGATTTTAATCGTTGTCGTTTTCGGACCGTTAATGGAGTTTGATGTGCTGATGGATGTATATAAGTACAATGCTCCGAAAGCTGCATTTGGAATAGGCGCCACCTGCTTCGTTGGGTTTATGTTATTTTTATCGTTCAAATATTCACGTCTCAAATGGCTATACATTAAATTTCCTGTTCTCATTCCATTTTTTCAAATGTGCTTGATTATGTTAGCGGGTATAGAAATGGCTCTTCTATTTGCGAACCTTTGGGCTGATAACCAAACATTCCATAAGGGGATTGCGATTACACTATCAATCATCAGCATTGCGGCAGCGAGAGCGTATTTATCCTATTGGTATTACAAATATCCAATTAGCTATAAAGTACACAAATTGTAAAGGTGATGAATGATGCGAGAAAGAAAAATAAATAAAAAACATGATACTAGGCATATAGAGACATGGGAATCAGACAATTTAAATCAAGAAGCGGAGGAGAAATTAGTCCCGCATCAATCGAAGCTGAAAGACTCTATTAAATGGATTGCTGTCTTCTGTTTAGTAGCCGCAATAGCGTCCAGCTTCTTCGTGACTAGTTCTTTAGATGAAGGTACGGCTGAGGAAGTTGTGGCCAATCGGGTCAGCACATCGACAAGCGCCGGGGAGCAAGTCATTTTGGATGAATCGTATGAGAACATTGAAGCAAGAGATTTTGAAGTGAGCAATGCCGGACCAGACGGTGGAGAAGCACGCATGCTCATCTGGGACTTCAATGCCGAAGACTTGGATGAAGTTTCCGTATTGGTCGATGGCGTGCCAGTAAAAGAGAAAATCATTTTGACGAATAATGCGACAGCCATCAGCATTCCTGTCCCGAGTACCATTACTATCACGGGTGTTCATGATAATGGCGGTGGAATCTCCTACGCAGTCAAATTCCCGAACAATAAAACGACGTATTTTAATATAGTCGGTGTTGGCCAGTCCAACACGTATACGGTTTTGCCAAATTTATAAAAAACAGATGTAACAGCTATTTATAAGAGATTCCTCTTCTAAATAGTTGTTATTTTATTTGAATTGAAACACTAGTATTAGGATGTTATTCATAAATCATGTAAGAAAATTCATACCTATCTTTGTTGTTTATTACAAAAACTATTAATAGAAGTATAGAATATGAGGATTTAATGTCAAAACCTAAATTGCTAAAAGAAATTACTTCGATTTTAGTTGATTGACAAAAATAAACATTTTTCACAAAAATTTCATTTTTCCTTCATTGTAATTTGAAGATATTTCTATATGATACATTATAGGGTATATTTTTGGGGTGAAGGGGAGAAAACACATGTATTTTGCATTGATGATCATGATGGTCGCAGCTATGTTTGTTTTATTTTTATGCGGGTACTATGTAGCTGTTATTAAACAAAAATACGGAAAAAATTGGTTGCACGCCGTACCAATTACAGTTGCTATTCTTATGTTTAATATTATATGGGCTATAGTAGAGATGGGAAAAGCAGGACGTTGGTAATAAATTGATTGTTAATTAAGGCTGTGGAAAAAGTGTTTTGTTTGCTCACTTTTTTCACAGCCTTTATGTGTTATTTAATAGGTTGTTTTTAAATCGCTAAGTAAAGAAAATAGTTGATAGCAAGGTATAGCAATTGGCTGTTTTCTAAAAGATTGTTGTTTCTAACAAGCTTGATAAAAAAAGCAGTGACCAAAAGGTTGATTGAATGGAACGTAAGGTGTGAGACTCCTGCGGGAGCAGCGAGACAGGTGAGATCCCACAGACGCTTTGCGTCAAGGAGGCTCACCGCCCACCCAGCGGAAAGAGAGCATCCTGGAGTGGAATTCGATCTATACTCGTTATTGTTAATAGGCAACAAAGTTTATGATAACAGCCTATGAATTAGAGCGTAAGTAAGGAGTTTCCTGTAGTAGCAAGCGGGCAGATAGGGGGCCATAGCTTCCCTATAGAAAGTAAACTATTTGGAGAAGATATCGAACTAAACTCTCTATTTGTACAATGAAACAAAGTTTTTGAAAACAGCTTAATAGGAACTATGTATGATAGTGTCAATTTAATGTTTTTCAAAGCTAGACGTAGGTGGAATATTTCGCTATATTATAACCAAAGAAATTTCGATAGATGGAGGAAGCAATTGAAAAGTTTTTATCACTTTTTAGTAACATTTAGACAGCCTAAAAATATAGATGATATAACAAAATTTGCAAATGATGCCTATCATGATCATAGCTTTCCTAAGCATTCAAAAGATTATCATGAAATTAGTCATTACTTAGAAATGAATGGCACTTATTTAGAAAGCATGACGATTTTTGATGATGCATGGGAGAAGTATATGGAACAAATGTAAAAGCATTAGTAGAGTTGATTTTCTCTACTAATGCTTTTTTCTTCGTTTAGGAAATGATAAAATCTTTGACACGTACTTCGTTCGTTTTCAAAACTGTTGAAGTCTAGCTCCGGCACCTTGCTTTTCTCTCAGAAATACTTGCTTTCCTTCTATTCATTTATTGTTAAAGATCCACAGTAACCAACATTTAATTAAGAATAATTTCACAAAAAAGATATGCAGATAAAATTGATAGATTGGTTGTGCCCATTGAAACGATTATCTATAACAGGTATCAGAAACGTGCATATACTATCATAAATAACGATTTGCTCCGAGAGGATGTCTCAAATGGGGAATAAAAAAAAGGCAAAATATAAAGTGGGTGATACAGTTGTCATTACGATGTATGGCACTGTTGGAAAGATAACAGATGTTAAATATCTAGAGGGCTCTTATGTGTACGAAGTAAATTATAGTGAAGGCTTATTTTTAGAATCACTTTTGGTTCCAATAAATGAATATGACGGCGAGATCCAAAAAGAAAAAGAGCATATAAATATAGAGTATAAGTATTTCTTTGGTGATCTTGTTCAGGTAGAAGGATATAAGGATGAATATTTTAAAGTGATTGGTTTTCGAACAGAAATTTGGAGATACAAAGAAAACGCATGGGAAGATGTTGTTTATGAGCTTTCAAGATTAACAGATGGAGAATGGCTTGAAGCTCACGAAGATGAGCTCATCTTAATCGCAGATGCAGAAAGTGCAGAACTATATTTTCAAAAATTAGAATTGTTGTATCCAATAAAAAAGAATGCAAGAAAAAAAGAAGTTCCCCCTTATAATGCTTTAAGAAAGGCAGAATGGCATACGCTGCAAGAGTTTCGAGCAAAGAGACAATTAATTGACGAATTGTTAGATTTGTATAATGATTATGCTGCTCTTTATCAAACATTTGAAGATGAAGAATATAAAAAAGTTATGTTACTTACACTGTTAAAACTAAAAGGATTATCGACGACACCTTATCAAAAGCAAAATAAAATATAAAAATAATCAGAAATGAAGTAAAAATGTTATTCTTTTTATTTTGTTATTTTACTTTGAAGAAAATATGTAATATTATAACAATTAAGCACATAAAGCTATATAGATACTAGGCTAGGAGTCTGCATTGGCCATATAGACATTTTTTGAAATGTAATGGGAATAAGAGTATTTATTTATGGCTTGCTTTATGTATTTAAAAAGGAGGCGATCTTTTTGAGAGAAATTGAGGTTGTAATTGATACAGAAGAAATAGCGAATTATTTCTTTCAAGAATTAACTAGGAGAGGATTTGTTCCGACTGTAGAAGAGCTCGAAGAAATTGCCGACATTACTTTTGAATATTTATTGGATAAGTGCATTATTGATGAAGAAACTGAAGAATGAGAAAAGATTCGAACGACGGTAAAAAAACCGTCGTTTTTATATGAAAAAAATTTTGTGTGAAATAAAAATTATGAAACTTTTGAAAGGATTTGTTCGTATGAATGAGAAAGGAGTGATTGACATGTTTAAAAAGATCATTAAATCGGTTTTAAATAATAGTAAGCCTAGCTATAAAAGATTTTCGAGTAGTAGTCGTAAACACTATTCAAAAAAACATAATTACTATGGCCATAAACATTATAAGCAATCCTATAAAAAGAGCTTTTTTAGTTCAAGAAGCTTTTCAAGTAGTTGATTGAAGAGGAATAAAAATGATTATTACAGCCTTACGTGAAAAGCGAATCAATCAGAAGTTCATTTCTTATTTTGAAAATAGCGCAACATATGATTTTATAACTATCTTAGGAGAGGGAACATTTGGAGTTACTTATTTAATTTTCGATAAGAAAACGAATAAAAAGGTTGTATTAAAACGTTTAAAAACGAAATATGCCAAGAAGCGAAAAAGTTTAGAGCATTTCCATAAAGAGATGAACTGCCTTCAAAAAAACATGCATCAAAATTTCCCTGCATTTATTAGTGAAAATACAATGGAAGAAATTCCGTATTTTATCATGGAATACAAAGATGGAAAAACGTTTGAACAACTAATATTTGATGAAGGTAAAGTATATTCGACTAGAGATACGATACAGATCGTAAAGCAATTATTAAAAATGGTCATGACGATTCATAGTTATGGAATTGTTCATCGAGATTTACGTATTCCTAATATTATTCAAAATAACGATGAACTCAGTATTGTTGATTTTGGTCTTGCATGCTCTATAGATAATGAGGCAATCATTAATCAAATAAAAAACCCGAAAAAGTCAGCTAGTTATATCAGTGATCTATATCATATTGGACATTTTATGTTGTATTTACTCTATTCAACTTACGAAATTTCGAATCGAAAAGAAAAAAGTTGGCAAGAAGAATTACAACTCACGAAAGATATAGTGGACTTTATTGAAAAACTGTTATTGATTCAATCACCTTTTCAAAACGCATTAGCAGCTTATGAAGCTTTAAATTCAATAGAATAATAGGGAGCGAAAAAGAATGTCTATGTTCAATAAAATATTGGCAAGTGTAGGAATTGGAAGTGCAAATGTTGATACAAAGCTAGAAAGAGACACATTTATGCCAGGAGACGAAGTATCTGGAGTAGTAGAAATTAAAGGTGGTTCTGTTGAACAATGTATTGATGAAATCTTTTTGTCTGTTACAACTTCATATGTAAAGGAAAGTAATGATAAGAAATATAACGAAACAGCTACTATTGAACGAATTAGAATAAACGAATCTTTTACAATTGGTGTCAACGAAAGTAAAACAATTCCATTCTCGTTCATCTTACCTTTAGATACACCATTAACTTACGGAAAAACCAAGGTGGTTATCTCAACTAACTTAGATATTAAAAATGCGCTAGACCCAAAAGATGATGATTATATTAATGTACGACCTACACCACTGATTCATACTGCATTTATTGCATTAACGGATTTGGGGTTTAAGTTAAGAAGCTCAGAATGTGAGCAAGCACCAAGAAATTTTCAAAGAAGAATGCCATTCATTCAAGAATTCGAGTTTGTACCTGTAAGTGGCCCATATCGTGGTAAATTAGATGAATTAGAGTTCACATTTTATCAGCCAAACGTTAATGAGGCGGAAGTGTTATTAGAGGTAGATCGACGTGCTAGAGGTCTTGCAAGTATGTTTGCTGAAGCTCTAGATATGGATGAAACAAAAGTAAGAGTAACATTAACTAGACAAGATTTAGCTGGAATGACGGAAACATTAAGACAAATTATATCTCGTTATAGCTAGTTGACCGATTCCAATATTAAAATGGTTTACAAGAACTAAAGCGATGTTTTCAAAATGATCAACAAAAATAAAATTTTGTTGATCATTTTTTTATTGTATTTGAAAATGAAAGCAATTTTTTTAGAAAATCTACTGTAATCAATCCATGACTTTATGTATGATAAAAAAGGCATAGGAAATAATGTTGAGTATATGAGATGAATAATAAGTATGTAAATATACTTTATAAAGATATAAGTAGATATTTATCCTTTCAAACATAAGGGAGATGATAAAGATAAAGGCGTTTTCATTTGATTAAAGAAAGTCGTATTTTCAGAAACATTTAATAATTTAACTACTTTAATAAGTTGTGATATAGTTATCTTGGAAATTTATTTAGGAGGATTATTACAATGAGTATTCATATTGGAGCTAAACCTGGAGATATCGCGGATACGATCCTTTTACCGGGTGATCCGTTACGTGCAAAATATATAGCAGAAACTTTCTTAGAAAACCCAGTTTGTTATAATGAAGTTCGAGGTATGCTAGGCTTTACTGGTACATATAAAGGCAAAAGAATCTCTGTACAAGGAACTGGAATGGGTATTCCTTCTATTTCTATTTATGTTAACGAATTAATTCAAAGCTATGATGTAAAGAACTTAATTCGTGTAGGTACATGTGGTGCGATTCAAGAAGATGTTAAAGTAAGAGATGTTATCCTTGCTATGACAGCATCAACTGATTCAAGAATGAATCAACTTACGTTTAACGGAATTGATTATGCACCAGCGGCAAATTTTGAATTACTAAAAGCTGCTTATGAAGCAGGTGAAGAAAAAGGTCTAAACCTTAAAGTAGGTAATGTATTTACTGCAGATCAATTCTACAATGATAATGCTGAACATAAAAAATGGGCTCAATATCAAATTTTAGCGCTTGAAATGGAATCAACAGCTCTATATACAATTGCTGCTAAATTTGGTAGAAAAGCACTTTCTATTCTAACAGTTAGTGACCACATCATTACAGGTGAGGAAACCACTTCTGAAGAAAGACAAACAACATTTAATGACATGATTGAAGTTGCTTTAGAAGCAGCAATCAAACAAAAATAAATGTATTATCTAGGGAATGGTCTAGCCACTATAGATGAAGGTTGTTGAACAAATAATAGTGACTAGACATTCTCTTTTTATAAGGTATAAACTAGATTAGACTCACATGTCGATAGGACAATAGCTATATGCTAGCTAGGAAGCACTAGTAAATAACCTAATGGTTTAACTTTTAATCCGTATGGAGAGAAAAGATGCTCCGATTGATTGAAGTTTCACCTAATCTTATTTATGTATAGCAAATTAAAGGTGATGGAAGAAACATATGAAAAAAAAATGGGCGTTGGCTGCCTTAGCAATGATGTTATTAAGTGGATGTCAATCACAACTGAATTTTTCTAGTGAGAAAAATCCGGCATCAAATGAAGGACAAGCTATTGAAAAAGAACAACAACAGAATATTGAAGATGAATTAACTCTTTCAGCCAAATACTTTAATCAAATTACTGAGACTAATGGAAAAAAAGTAATCCAAAATGCGGATAATACTTTAGTGCTTGTAAATAAAGAATTTTATTTATCCTCAGAATACATACCAAAAGATTTGGTTCGAGCGAATATAAGTTATTCTTTTGGGGATGAACAGCTCGAAAAGGCTCTATTAAGAGAAGATGCTGCCATTGCATTGGAAGAGATGTTTCAAGCAGCAAAAAAAGAACAAATTGAGCTTTTTGCAGTGTCTGGATATCGTTCTTATGCACGCCAAGAATCAGTATTTAATAATGAAGTCGCTCAACATGGAATAGAGAAAGCGAAAGAAGCAGTAGCCATTCCTGGACAAAGTGAACATCAGACAGGATTAACAATGGATATTTCGGCTCATTCGGTTGATTTATTGCTTACAGAAGATTTTGAAAAAACTGCCGAAGGGAAATGGCTAGCTGAAAATGCTCATAAATATGGGTATATTTTACGATATCCTAAGGGGAAAGAAGCCGTTACGGGTTATAAATACGAGCCTTGGCATTTTCGTTATGTAGGTAAGCCGTTTGCTGAACAAATTTATGTAAATCAACTCACTTTAGAAGAGTATTTTAATATCGTAAAAGAAATATAAATGTTATGATAAATACTTAGGGAGATTCGTATGAAGGTGAAAGTGGTGAGATAATGGAAGAAGAGAATCAGGTACATGAAGAAAATAAACCTAGTAAATTCATGAAAATAAAAAAATTCCACTTTATTATGGGAGTTTTTCTTCTTGTATTTATAACTGCAGCAGTAACTACAATCGCATTAACATTTGGTGATGAAAAAGTTCAAGCCAATATAGTAAATTCAAGACCAGAATTTGACAAATTATTCGCTACTTTTGATACGATCAAAAAAGAATATTACACAGATGTTGACGAAGAAAAGCTAGTAAATGGAGCAATAAATGGTATGCTTGATTCTTTAGAAGATCCATATTCAGATTATATGAATGTTGATGAAGCAAGTAGTTTTCACGAAAAAATTTCATCTTCATTTGAAGGAATAGGGGCAGAAATTCAAGAGAAAAATGGTAAGATTATCATTGTGTCTCCTATTAAAGGCTCACCTGCTGAGAAAGCTAATTTAAAAGCAAATGATATCATAGTTAGTGTAGATGGGAATTCATTAAGTGGGTTAAGTTCTACAGAAGCAGTAACATTAATTCGTGGTAAAAAAGGCTCTAAAGTAGAGCTGATGATACAACGTGGAGAAGATGAGCCATTTAAAGTTTCTTTAACTAGAGATACCATACCTATTGAAACGGTTTATTCGAAAATGTTAGCTGGTAATGTCGCACATATTCAATTAACAAGCTTTTCTGAGAATACTGATAAAGAGCTAACAAATGCTTTAACTGAAATGAAGGAAAAAGGCATGAAAGGGCTTGTTCTTGATTTACGTGGAAACCCAGGAGGAATCATGCAACAAGCTGTCAGCATTGCTAGTCTTTTTGTTCCTGAAGGAAAAGTATTATTTCAAGTAGAAGATCGAGAAGGCAATAAGCAAGTTTTAAAATCTGAGAATAAAAATGTCGAACAGTTTCCAGTAGTAGTATTAGTGGATAATGGAAGTGCAAGTGCTTCTGAGATTGTTGCGGCAGCTGTGAAGGAATCAGCTGGAATTAAATTAGTTGGTGAAACTACCTTTGGTAAAGGTACAGTACAAACAGCTAAAGATTTAGAAGATGGTTCTAATATAAAATATACAACAGCCAAATGGTTAACACCTGATGGTAATTGGATTAATAAAAAAGGGATTAAACCAGATTTTGAAGTTGCATTACCATCTTATTCACATTTAACTTTTATATCTCCAGATAAACAGCTAAAGGTTGGTGCTTCGGCAACAGAAATTAAAAATGCTGAACAAATGTTAGAAGCTGTTGGCTATAAACCTGGTACTGTTGATGGTATTTTTGATGAAAAAACAAAAGCAGCAGTAGTTCAATTACAAAAGGATCAAAAACTAGATCAAACGGGTGTATTAAGTGGAGATACAACCATTGCATTAATGAATTTACTTCGTGAAAAAATTCTTCATAATGATACTCAGCTAAATAAAGCTGTGGAAATCATTAATAGTGAACTGAAATAAATAAACATAACAGTAGGGAGGCTATGCGCCTCTCTTTTGTTATGTCTAGACTTCATTTCAAATAGCAGTAAGTTGATTGCGATTTTGAAAAAAAGCAATCAAGGTAGTAAAAGATAGATTTTTATAGCGATATTCCGTTTGTTTCTTGTTTATGCTTTGGTTCAGAAGTAATTCCAAAGGCAGGAATAGCGGCTAATGCAGTTATTATTCCAGCGATAATGTACACTGTAATTAAGGAAGTAGATTGTACGCCTATACCAGATAAAGAAGATCCTAATAGTAAAGCAGCAGTAAAAATGGGGGTAATAATTCCGTTCGTACGCCCAATATATTTTTCTTCTACGAGTGTAATCATTAATGTACTTAAGAGTATCTGTACAAAGGCAAGAATGAAAGCAGCTGCAAAACGCATTGAAGCGGTCAACAAGAAAGAAGTAGATAATACTTCCATAATTGTTGCGAAACCAATGGCTAAAAAAGTACTGGCGAATACGACTTTTGTATTTAATTTATTCGATATGACAGCGGCAAGAATTCCGCCAAATAATAAACCGACACCAGCGATTGATGATAGCCATTGTAACGCTTCTTTTGGCAGGTCTAAACGGTCTGTAATTAAGAACACTTCTAGTGGTTGTACAAGCCCAGCTCCAAATCCTAATATGGAAAATGTAATGGTAATGCGTTTTAAATAGCGATTTTGCCATACATAGTGAAAGCCTTCTTTGATTTCTTTCATAATAGTTGAAGCTGGATTTTTCTCGATTTCATCATCTTTTGGAAGAAAAAGAGTGATGATGGTAGATAATCCGAAAGTAAATACTAAAATATAGAGTGCAGGAAGTACTCCCAATGAAGTGAATATGGCTGTTCCAATGATTGGCCCGACAATAATAAATAAGGAGCTTAAACTTTGAATAATTCCAATAGCCCCACTAACCTGTTCTTCTGGAATGTAACGTTTAAAAATTTTCGAGGAAGAGGGTTGTGAAAATTGAGATACGATTGCTGAAATGAAGGTAGCAAAGAAGATTGCTTCCCAAACTCCAAGTGAAATGCATATGATAATTAGGATAATAGAAGCTATGCTTAACAATCCACCACTAATAATCGTTTTCTTCGGTTTCTAGCGATCGGCAAGTGTCCCTCCTATAAAGGAAAATAGGAAAAGTGGGATATACTCAATTACTGTAATTAACGAAACAGCGATGGGATTTTGATTCGTTTTTTCGATTACAAAAAACAAAATAGCCATATTTCTAATCCATATACTTAATTGATCTAATAAGTCCGAACTAAGCATAATAAGAAATATTCGATTTTTCATTAATGATTTCATGTTTATTCTTTCCTTTCTATATTAATCTGACTGTTCGGTTTAATATAAGTTAAATGATAGGAGGCTGAGCTAAAAAGAATTAAAAATCTCTTTTAGACGCCTCTATGCTTCATTTTTGTATTATTTTAAAGAGGTATGATATGGTTTTGTTTATTCTTACTTTTAATAAAAGTTGATGCATCACGCCTGATAATTTGTTTGACTTGATTTTTGTTTCCTCTATCAAAAGAAAGATATTCACTTTGAAACAATCTAAAAAAGACCTTTCGAGTCAACTTCGTCTTTTTTATTTTTTTTGAATGCCTCTTAAAAGAACCTCAATGCTTTTATGATACAGTTTTTTTATTTCTTCAAAATCCATTTCATAGTATGCAATACTTAATCCAGAATGCGTCGCAAAAAGCAAATACATTAAATCTGTTGGATTTTCCTCGATAAATTCGCCTGCTTTTATCCCATCCTCGAAAATATGTAGATAGGCATCATAATATTGATTTCGTAATATTTGTAGTAACTCAGCTACCACTTCTGGATCGGCTGTTTGACTTCCACCGAATTCTTCAGCCGCTTTTAGTAATGGATTATGGTAATCAGTTAAGTAGTGATCTGCTAGCGCATATAATTTTTCTGTATTTGTCTGATACAGTTCTTTCTTTTTATTCCATTCTTCCTTCCATTCATTTGCTTTTGTTTGTATTATAAAAATAAAGAGTTTTTCTTTACTTTTAAAATGATAATAAATACTTCCTTTACTGCTGCCAGATGCCGTTGTAATATCTTCCATTGAAGTTGCGGCATATCCTTTTTTAGAAAATAATTCTTCGGCTACTTTAGCAATTTTTAGCTTAGTAGGCGATATATCCTTTTGTTCTACCATTTATTGATCCTCCTAGTAAGAATAAACTGAACGGTTGGTCTATAAAAAGGGTAAAGGAATTAACAATTCTTGTCAAGTAGTGACTGGGAATTGTTTTGGATGACATAATAGTTGAAAAGGGGAGAAAGATGTCGAATAAATTAAATCAGCCCTATATTAAGAGTATATATGTAAACATAGAGGAAAGTGTTCAATCGAATGAATATCCTTTTTCATTACCAGCTGTGAAAAACTTGACTCAATTGCAATTTCACCCGAATGTTACGTTTTTAATTGGAGAAAATGGTAGTGGCAAATCGACTATATTAGAAGCAATTGCTACCTCGTATGGTTTTAATCCAGAAGGAGGGACAAGAAATTTTAATTTCTCATCCTTTTCTTCTCATTCTACATTACATGACTATATTAGAGTTGTAAAAGGGGCTGAGAGACCGTTAGATGGCTTTTTTTTCAGAGCAGAAAGCTTCTATAATGTCGCAACGAATATTGAAGAATTGAACCGTGAGGTGCCTGGCTTGTTGAACTCATATGGAGGCACATCACTCCACGCGCAGTCGCATGGAGAGTCTTTTATGTCGATCTTTTTACATAGATTTAGAGGGAATAGTATGTATATATTAGATGAACCGGAAGCGGCTTTGTCTCCATCAAGACAATTAACCTTTATTGCTAGATTACATGAATTAGTTGAGCAAGGATGTCAGTTCATTATTGCTACGCATTCGCCAATTTTAATGGCTTATCCCAATTCTATTGTTTATGAAATTAAAGATGATTATCAAGAAGTAAATGCGAGAGATACAGATCATTATCAAATTACGAAAGCTTTTTTAGATTCACCAGAAAGAATGTTACAAATATTAATGAATGATAAATAAAAAGTTTAATCAATAAGAACCGGTAACGGTTTTTATTTTTTTGTTGGCGGTTTTCTAATAGCTTGTTGCTCTTAAATAAATCAGTGAATATAGCAGCATAAAAGGTGGATTAGAGCATAACTCATTAGGCACTTTACACTGAGGATGCTCACTGCCTACTCCTTAAAAGCGAAAATCCTGCTGTCAAATGTAACTCAACCTCTATTCACTATTTGTTTATAGGAAATAAATTTTGTGAAAACCGCTTTTTATTAAAACTATTTAAATAGTTCTAACGTCTTAGTGATGTATACAAAATTGATACGTATCAGGGGAGTAGACATATGTTCAAAAAAAATAAATTAGAAAAGGCATATATTCAATTTGTTACAGAAAATCAAGAAAAGCTTTATCGTTTTGCATTCAACTACGTTAAGAATAAGCAAGACGCTTTAGATGTTGTTCAAGAATCCATAAGGAAAGGACTTAGTTCTTATCATACTTTAAGTGATGTTAGTGTCATCAAAAGTTGGATGTACAGAATTGTCATCCACACGTCTATTGACTTTTTAAGGAAGCATAAAAAGTTTGAAGTTATGGAAGAAGAAAAAATAGAATATTTCTCAAGTGGACAGCACGATCACTATGAAAATATTGATTTGAAAAATGCGATTGAAATGTTACCTCATCCATACCGTGTGATTATTATTCTTCGCTTTTTTGAGGATTTAAAAATTGACGAAATTGCACAAATTCTGGATGAGAATATTAATACGATTAAAACGAGACTATATAAGGCATTAAAGCTACTTAAGATAGAATTGGAAGAGTAGATTATAGGAGGCAAATAAAATGAATGCAATGAGGAAATTAATAAATGATTATAACAATACGGAAATACCAGAAGAATTAAATATACTAGTGAAACAAACTTTAAGCAAGAAAAAGAAAGGGAAGGCAAGAAATATATGGATAGCTGTGGCAGCAGCGGTCATTCTTTTCATTACAACTGTAAATACGAGTTCGACTGTTGCTTATGCTTTCGAAGATGTTCCGGTATTAGGGAAAATAGTAAAATTAATCACGTTTAGAGAATATAAAGTAGATGATGGAACGTATAATGCCAATATTAAAGTGCCGGCAATTGAGAATTTAGATAATAAGGAATTAGAAGCAAGTCTAAATGAAAAGTATTTAGCAGAAAATGAAAAGCTTTATGAACAATTTACAGCGGATATGGAAGAGTTAAAGAAAAACGGCGGAGGACATTTAGGTGTTGAAAGTGGCTATGAAATAAAGACTGACAACAAACAAATTCTTTCTATCGCAAGATATAATGTTAATATAGTCGGATCATCGTCAACAACTATGAAATTTGATACAATTGATAAAAAGAATGAAGTGTTGATAACTTTACCTAGCTTATTTAAAAATAATGATTATATCTCAATTATAAGTGAAAATATTAAAGAACAAATGAGAGCTCAAATGAAAAAAAATTCTCAAAAAGTATATTGGGTAACAGGAACTGGTGACGAGCTTTTTACTGAGCCTTTCGAAAAGATTTCTAAAGATCAAAACTTCTATATTAATAAACAAGGGAAGCTTGTCATTTCTTTTGATAAATATGAAGTTGCACCTGGTTATATGGGAGTCGTAGAATTTGTAATCCCAACAAAAGTGATTCAAAAGCAATTAGTTAGCAATGAATACATCAAATAACCAATTAAAAAGATGTTATGGACAATAAGATGTTACTGGATACTTTGTTGCTTGTTAACAAGTAGGTAATATAGGTAGAGTGAAAGTCCGCTTATGCTAGTTTTATCTCTGAAAAATAATCTGTTAGAAAAAACCTATAAAAAAGTTATTGAATAGCAGCAATAGCTTCCAGACTGTAGGGAAACCAGAAGAATTTCTAGTTTCCCTACAGTCTTTTTTCTTTGCTGCCCATTTTAATCAGTAGCTTTTATTAATTTGAAGATATTTTCGTATACAATTCTTTTTTTCTTCAATTAATTCTTGTAGAAACTGTATGTATTCCTCATTATGATCAGAATGTAATTCATCAATAAGGATATTTAATTGTTGAAGGTGATCGCGAAGGTTAAACTCCTCTACACTTGAGCCTCCAGCTTGGACCTTTCTTAAAATGATTTCAACTAATTTTTCATTGCTCGCTTCTATAGACTTTGTCCCTTGCCTGATGTAGATAGCACCATATTTTAATTCCCCTTGATTAATGACAGATGTATATGGGACATACTTTGGATCATATTCTATAATAAGGACTTGAAATGTTTTTCCTTTAAGCAAATCGTGAGTTCTCTGTGAAAATGTAAAATCCTCTGTTCGATATTTAATGTATTTTGGAAGCAAATGTTCCAGTTTATTATCTACATCTGCTTTGTCAAGAATATCCTCAGGTTTCAGTCCGTCTAGTACAGGTGTACCGTCATCTTGCTGGCTAACTCCTACTATTATGCATCCTCCACCAGAGTTAGAAATGGCTAAAACATGTTTGGCAAGTTTGGTCATATCAATCCACTTAGACTTAAAATCTAGGAAATCTGTTTCTCCAGTATTTTGAAGCAAAATGTTTTTTAAATGATCAATAGTGGGATCAAGCATAAATTGTCTTAAGGTTGCTGGGACAACATTGGCATATTTCATGATAAAACCCTTTCCTGTTAAATAGATTACTATGTATTAATTTCTTTTTATCATAAAGTTCTATGATATTTAAAGTGATAAATGTAAAAAAATCCTTCTTTAAAACAAAATCAATTGTACAGAGTGAAACAGTTTATGATACTATTTCTTAAAGAAGTTTGGATTCGATGAGGTGTGAAAAATGAAAACAACGGAAGTATATATCATTGGTGGTTTTTTAGGTAGTGGAAAAACGACACTGTTACAACATATTATGAAAGCAGAGAAAAAAGAGAACCGAAAAATAGCGGTACTATTAAATGAATTAGGTAGTATATCAATTGATTCGGCAATCATTGAAGGGGAAGGAGTACCATTTAAAGAGCTTTTTGATGGTTGTATTTGCTGTACCATTTCAGAAAAATTAGAAGCTCAGCTAACTGAACTATTGCATGAAAATGAACTAGATGCGATATACATAGAAACAACAGGTGCAGCACATCCAGTTGAGGTGGTAGATAGTGTGATGTCACCTTTATTAGCTAAGCAATTAGAATATCGAGGGATTATTACAGTTGTCGACATTTCAAGATGGAAGGACCGTAATCAACTATCACCACAAATTCGTCAATTAATGGTTGAACAAATCGTTCATGCGGATACAATTCTACTGAATAAAGCAGATAAAGTTTCTGAAAGTGAATGTGCAACCATACTTTTCGATATACAATCGTTAAATAATGAAGCACTTTGTTTGTTTACGAACCAAAGTAAAGTTTCGTTGAGTGATTTTCAAAAAAGAAATACTCGTCAAATTGATAAAAATGAAACATCTAAACATAGTATCAGTCATTTACAATTAGAAACGATTTTATATACATTTAATAAGTCTATTCAATATGACTCGTTTGAAAAATGGCTAAAATCTTTACCGGATACTGTTTACCGTATTAAAGGATATATTGGCTTTACACATTCTCAATATCCATTTTTATTCCAATATTCCTATGGAACACCAGTTATGGTTCAAGAGTTAATTAAAATGCCGTTGAATATTGTCATAATCGGACAACATTTGAACAAAGACGAAATCATTGAAAATCTACGTAATTTAGAAATAGAAACAGAGCTTTCATAAAGATTTTTCTATTCTAAAAAGTACTCTAGTAAGAAATAACGAAGGGAGTCTACAAAATGAAGCAACATTTTGTAGACTCCCTTTTTGACGATGTTTGGCAGTGTGACTTTATCAGTGAGAAGGTGGATATAGAAGGTAGAAAAAGAGAGCGATTGGATTTATGTAAGGCATCTGTTATGACTTGACATTATGTAATATCTCCATAAGCAACAAATGTTTTTTCTGCTTCAATTAAACCGCAAGCAGCACATTGGACTCTTAGTTCGGGACCATTATATGCCAGATGAAAAGGTTCGAGTTGATCATGATTATATTCCTGAATGACTTCACCAGATTGAGGATCCTTTTTTACAGCATGGACAATTTGTTCAATAAGGTTAAAGCGAGTTTTATTTGTTTTACAATTTGGACAACAATATTTACTTGGCATATTTTTTCTCCTTTTTCAATGAAATTATTTTATATTTTTTGTGTCTACTTAATAAATTATGTATTTCTATTATTGGATTCTTTTTTACATATTGAAAGATTGCTGTATATTGATAATATAAGCCTGATTGGATGAATTTGTAAGTGTGTAAATATGCGGAAATATTAGATAAGTTTGATGGGGATGACATCGCTTACAGAGAAAAAAATAATAAAAAAGACATTTTCTTATAGTTTTTTTTATAAGTAATTCATACATATTTCACATTCTATGTGTAAACTAATGTAAGTATAAGGGGATTGTAGGGAATAAAATGAAAAAACTAGGGGTAGTTTTGACTTTGTTATTTTTGTTTGTATTGAGTGCTTGTAATGATGAAGTATTTCCATCCATTCCAGCGAATGATCCTTTCATTGCGACTGTTAATTTAAAAGAGTCGAGTATTACATTTGTAGATGGGCATTCGTATAATGAAATTGCAACATGGGATGTTCACCAACCATTAACTGGTGCAGTATTAATACCTGAGTTGGATGAAATTGTGATTTATGGGAAAGAAATGTCCGAAGCTATCGTCTATTCATTAGAAAAGGGCGAAGAGATAGCAAAATGGGAAACTGGAAAAGGAATTGTACATATTTCGCGGGTAAATGATAAGGATGAATTCGTTTTAGTTGATCAAAACCAGGATAGCATTCGTATATTTACATATGATGGCAAAGAAGTCGCGAATAAAAAAGTGGGTAATAATCCTATTTTTACTTATGAAGAACAGCAAAATAAAAAGCTTTATGTGGTTAATTTTAACGATGAAAAAATTACTGTATTGGATTCTAAAACGTTAGAGACTATACAAGAAATCAAAATATCTCCCTTCTCCACAGGAATTTTACTGAGAGAAGAAGAAAAGCAGATATGGGTTGGTGGCCATGGTAAGGGTGAAAAAGTGGAAGAAAATATCCACATTTATTCAACGCAAAATGGAGAATTAATCCGAACTTTAAAGGCTCCTTCAATGCCAATACAGTTTTTACAATACGGAAAGGATATATTCGTCGTATCTCATGGAACGAATATGTTATACAAGTGGGATCATAATTTAGAGGAACGAGGATCTCTTAAAGTAGGAGTAAATCCATTTGAAATTAAGAGATTTAAGAATAAATTAGTTGTTGCTTCTTATGATAGTGATGATATTTCTATCATTCATCCACAAAAATTTATTATTGAAAAGACTATAAAAGTTGGAAAGGGTCCTTTTCAAATATTGATAAGGGAGTAGGTATGTATGAGTGACTATCACGTATTAGTTGTTGATGATGAAGAAGATATGAGAAATTTAATTGAAATGTACCTGCTAAACTCGGGTTTTCAATGTATTAAAGCGAGTAATAAAAGAGAAACTTTATTGGCTTTAGAAACAGAACCAGTCGATATTGTATTATTAGATCTTATGATGCCTGAACATGATGGCTATAATGTTTGTGAGTCAATCAGAGAGTTTTCGGATGTGCCTATTATATTTGTGAGTGCTAAAGGAGAAGAATGGGACAAAGTAAAAGCTTTGAAAATGGGTGGAGATGACTATGTTGTAAAGCCGTTTAGCCCGGGAGAACTGATGGCACGAATTGAGGTTCTATTACGCAGAGTAGGTAAAAGACATGAATCTTCTAAAGATGAAGAAGTCGTATTTGGTGAAATTACAATCAACAATAAATCACGTAAAGTAATGGTCGGAGATAGAATTATTACATTAACGTTGAAGGAATATGAATTATTAACCTTTTTAATTAACCATGCCAATCAAGTATTAAGTAGAGAGCAATTATTAGAAAGAATATGGGGAAATGATTATGGCGGGTCTTTAAGAACGGTAGATACTCATATTAAAACATTGAGAATGAAACTAAAAGCAGCGGACTATATCCAAACTGTATGGGGTATAGGCTACAAGTTTGAATATGATAATGAAGCGTAAATCCATTAAGCTTCAACAAAAACTGTGGTATCTAGTTTTTATTGTGATTTTAGTAAGCCTAATATTCTCATACTTTTTATCAAAGCATTTCTATGAAACCGTATTTGAAAAAAGTGCGAAGGATGATTTGTATAAGGTTACCACAGAACTAGCGAAAGACTATCATGGTGGGCCTTTAACACAGGAATTTATCGATCAAGTGAAATGGTATAATGACAAAGCAACTATGGAATTAATAGCCGTAACTAATCCTAAAGAGCTTAGTGCTTGTAATCCTTTTGATGTGCAATATACAACATTAGTGAATAAGCAAGAAAGAGAACAACTCTTGCAAGGTAAAAATATCTATAAAAGAGAGTACTCACCTCGATTTAATAAGGATATTGTTGCTGTAATAACACCACTCTTAGATGGGAAGTCTTTAGAGGGAGTACTGTATGGCTATATACCATTATCACAAATTACGGAAGTCGGTAATACTTTTATTCTTTCGTGGATTTTCATGGCGATATTATTTACAATATTAATGTTCTATATAGTGACCAAAATAATTGAGAAATTTGTAAACCCATTAAAAGCAATAGAACAAGCTACCAAAAATGTATCCAAAGGTGATTTTTCTACTGTTATCAAAACGGATAGAAATGATGAAATCGGTAATCTAGCGGTTGCGTTTAATAAAATGTCGCAAGCCATTCAGGAAGAGGACGAGAGAAAAAGAAGTTTTTTAGCGGATATTTCTCATGAATTAAGGACGCCATTAAGTTATGTGAAGGGATACACACAGTTGTTAATTGATGGCTTTGTGAAGGATAAAGAGGTGCAAGATAATTATTTGAAATTAATTGCACGAGAAACCAATCGTCTACAAGCCTTAGTTCAAGATTTATTGGATCTGACTAAGCTAGAATCCAATGCTTTTAAAATCCAATGTGGTCCAATAGCATTTGCGCAATTTATAGAAGATTTCATGGATAAATATTCATCTGTTTTAAAAGAAAAAGACTTACATTTAGAATTAGACCTTTGTCCAGATGTTATTATAAATGGTGACGAACATAGGATAGAGCAAGTCATTCAAAACATTATGGAAAATGCTATTCGCTATTCTAACGAAGGTGACACAATTACAATTTCATTAGTTATGGAAGATCAATCTTGTGTTTTATCTATTGAAGATAATGGAATCGGTATTAGTGAGAAAGATTTAACCAGAATAACAGAGAGATTTTATCGAGTGAATAAAGCAAGATCAAGATTTGATGGAGGAACAGGACTAGGATTGTCTATTGTTGAAAAACTAATGGATTTACATAATGGGTCAATGGTAATAGAAAGTAAACTTGGATTTGGAACAAAAGTTAGTTTACATTTTCCAATTTTAATGGAAGATGAACAAATATAATCTAAAAAATAATGAAAGTTTTAAATTGTAGTGATAGATAGGAGTTGTTGGAATATATGACAGATTTTAAAGTGCTTGTTGTAGATGATGAAGAGGATATGAGGCATCTCGTTGAAATGTACTTATTGAATTCTGGATTCCAATGTATGGAGGCACAGAATGGTTCTGATGCTTTAAAAATTATAGAAAAAGAAGAAATTGATGTAGTTCTTCTAGATATAATGATGCCAGAAATTGACGGCTTTGAAGTATGTGAGTTAATTCGAAAAAATTCGGATGTCCCAATCATATTTGTTAGTGCTAAAGGAGAAGAATGGGATAAAGTTAAAGGTCTGAAATTAGGTGGAGATGATTATATCGTAAAACCATTCAGCCCTGGAGAGTTAATGGCGCGAATTGAAGCTTTGCTTCGAAGAGTTGGCAAAAAAACAGATGTGGTTAATGAAGATGTCATTGTTTTTGGTGATATTAAGATTAATAAGCTATCTAGAACTGTTACTGTATGTAACCAACCAGTTATGCTAACTCTAAAAGAATATGAATTAATTAACTTCTTAATTATTCATGCTAATCAAGTATTGAGTAGAGAACAGCTATTGGAAAGAATTTGGGGTAATGATTATAGTGGTTCACTCCGTACAGTAGATACACATGTAAAAACATTAAGAATGAAGTTAAAAAATACAGATTATATTCAAACTGTTTGGGGAGTCGGATACAAGTTTGAAAAACCAGTAGAAATGTGTATTTAATGATAAATAACAAATCACAATAAATAGGGATGAACATTTTGTAATGTTCATCCTGTTTTTTTCGAGAAAATATTTCCTAGAAAAAGTAGTGTAGAGAATTTTTTAATTATGTGCATTTACTGATTTTATACTGTTTTGAGTGTATTAGTCTAATATCTATTGACTATTTTTTAACTATCTAGTTACTATATTAATATAACTTTGTATTTTTGATAAATTTATTTGAGGTTTGTAGAAATATTAGAAGTTTTTAATAAAAGTGGGGGATTTTCTCTTTGAAAGAGGAAATCATTATTCTACTAATATATTAATAGAAATTTAAAAGAAATAGAGTGTATAGGTAAAAAGTTCATGAAATTGAGGTTTAATGATGAAAAATAAGTATAAACAGTTAAAATTTAATCAAAAAATGTGGTTAATTATTATTTGTACAGCACTATTAGGTATGATTTTTTCAAATTTTTTAATGAATTTATCTGGTGGGAAGGCAGTAGTAGGCTTTGTCACAAGTGCTATTCAGTCTATAACAGAAAAAGTAGCAGAAGATTATCAAGGTGGCTCCATTGATGAACAATTAAAGGAAAAAGTAAAGCTGTTAGATGATACATTGGAATGGAATATTTCATTATTTGGCGACATCGACATCGATGAATACGAAAAAAACGCATCTGGAAGCATTTCATTGACTGATGAGGAAGAAAGTAAGTTCTTGGCGGGTAATTCCGTTGTAAAAAAAGTATATATCGAAGAGACAAAAAGTGACTCTTTAACGATTCTTCTTCCGTTACTTGATCAAGAGGTATTAAAAGGAGTGATTATATCAGATATTCCAATGACTTCCTTTTCGGAGGTTGGTCATGAAAAATCCATTATATGGATGACTGCTGTCTTTTTCTTTATTGTTTTGATGATCATTATAGGCGTTAGACAAATTAATAAATTCATAAAACCTATTAAAACTATTGAATCTGCTGCTTACAGTGTTTCTAAGGGAAATTATTCTGTTTTGCTTGATGAAGATGGAGCAGATGAAATGAGTAATCTGGCAAAAGCATTTAATAAAATGGCAAAAGCAATTGAAGAAGAGGATAAAAGGAAACAAGAATTTCTTGCAGATGTTTCACATGAATTACGGACACCACTCACTTATGTGAAAGGTTATACGCATGTTTTGTTAGATGATATGGTTCAAAAGCCAGAAGAAAAGCGTAAGTATTTAAAGCTAATTGATCGAGAAACAAGTCGTTTACAAACGATTCTTCAAGATTTATTAGACTTAAGTAAACTAGAGTCAAAAACGTATAAAGTAAATTTACAACCGATTGTTTTTGCACAGTGTATTGAAGATGTTATGCATAAATATGAATCAATAATAGCAGATAAAAATTTAAAGTTAAAAATGAATTTGGATCCTGAGATTATTATTAATGGTGATGAAGATCGACTAGAACAAATCATTCGAAATATTGTTGAAAATTCTATTCGCTATTCAAAAAAGGATAGTTCAATCGTTGTAGAGCTTGAAACTAATAAAGATAATTGTATTTTGTCAATTGCAGATAATGGAATTGGAATGTCTAAAGAGGATTTACAAAAAATTACTGAACGTTTTTATCGTGTGGATAAAGCAAGATCAAGAGCGAGTGGTGGAACAGGACTTGGTTTATCAATTGTTGAAAAATTAATGGATTTACACAAGGGTAAAATGATCATTGAAAGTAAATTAAATATTGGTACAAAAGTAAGCTTGATTTTTCCACTACTTACAGATGATGATATAGATGATACTTCAGAATGCCATTGATTATAAAAGAAAATGTATTTACTTATCTTGAGATGGATTTTGGTGGAAAAGTCATTGTGAATAACACAGTATATTTGGAGATAGATGTATGAAACTTATGAATAAAATTCGAAATAGATCAATGACTGTTAAACAAAAGATTTTAGGTATTGTTGTTATTCTAATTTTTCTTTGTATTGGTTTTTCGTTTTTATTATCGTACGTTATGTATAACCAATTATATGTAGGGGGAACGAAAAAAAATTTAACGACAATAGTGGAAAATCTTTTAGATGAATATAATGGAGAAGCGATAACAGCTGAATTTATCGAGAAAGTAGATTATATCAATACAAAAATATTCGGAGTAACAGGTGTAGTAGATATTGAAAAATTCTCTAATCATAAACCGAATGAATTAATACTAGAATGGTTTACAGAGGATAGAATAAAAAAATTATATAATGGTGAGTTTCTCTTTTATGATGATCGCAACAGACCAGAGTTGGAGGATAAGCTAACCGTGGTTATTTATCCGTTGCTTTCAAAGGGAGAATTGATTGGATTCATCTATGCGTATACTCCGTATAATTACCTTGTCGAGCCTATATTTCTAATAGCAACTCTTTGGATTCTCATTGCAATCTTTTTTGGATGTATCATTGTCTATCCATGTATTAAAATTGTTGACAAAGTAGTGAATCCAATAAAAGAAATGGAGCTAGCAGCAAATCGCGTATCAAAAGGGGATTACTCTACTCTTATTGAAAATTATTCGAATGATGAAATTGGCAAATGTGCGGAAGCCTTTAATAAAATGTCGCTTGCTATTCGAGAAGAGGATGAGAGGAAAAGAGATTTCTTAGCGGACGTTTCTCATGAGCTGAGGACCCCTTTAAGCTATGTAAAGGGTTACTCTCATGCATTGCTTGATGAAACAGTTGACACGACTAATCAGAAAAAATACTTGAAATTAATCGTAAGAGAGTCAAATAGGATGCAGTCTCTTATTCAAGATTTGATGGATTTAATTAAAATGGAGAAAAAGATTTATAGCATAGACTTAAATCCTATCGTGTTATCTCAGATAGTAGAAGAGTCTATGGAGAAATTTCAAACTAAATTACGAGAAAAAAACCTTACCCTAGTTATGAAACTAGATCCAGAGATCATTATTAATGGTGATGATTGCCGAATCGAACAAATTGTACAAAATATTGTAGAAAACGCGATACGTTATTCAAAAGTAAATGGTAAAATTATGATATTCTTAGAAGAAAAGGAAAATGACGTATATTTATCAATTGTTGATAATGGGATTGGAATTAGTGAAGATGATATAAAGAAAGTAACTGAAAGATTTTATCGCGTTAATAAAGCTCGATCAAGATTTAATGGAGGAACTGGTCTAGGATTATCAATTGTCGAAAAGTTGATGATTTTACATCATGGGAAAATGGAAATTTCAAGTAAACTGAATATGTGGACGAAAGTTAACTTGATTTTTCCAAAAATGGAAATTGAAGAAGATGAGTTTTTAACAGGATAAAAGTATAGAACAAAGGGGAAAAGGGATGAAAAAATGTTGGATCGTGTTAATATTAGGGGTATTGATGTTAGCAGCGTGTGGAAAAGACTCTGATTCTACCACATCAGCGAGTAATTCTGGAGATGAGCTACCATTTTTAGATGTAAAATTATCTATTAATCCAGAAACAGCTCAAAAAGGAGATCCGATTGAATTTAGTGCAGAGGTATCCTATGGTAATAAGAAAGTCACTGATGCTGATGAAGTTAAATTTGAAATTTGGAAATCCAAAAGTCAAAACCATGAAAAAATTGCTGTAAAACATAGTAGTAATGGCATTTATAAGTTAGAGAAAAGTTTTAATGAAGAAGGTACATATTATATTTATGCCCATGTAACAGCTGAAGGTATGCATAATATGCCTAAAAAAGAATTTGTAGTAGGTCAACCTAGTGAGCCAGAAACAAAAGATGATATGGAAAATATGGATAGCATGAACGAAGATAAGGATCATTCTTCAAGTAATCATTAGGGCTGAAGGGGCCACAGTAAAATGAATTTATTATTTTACTGTGGCCCCTATGCTTTATGTTATCTACAATTTTTATAATCTTGTTTTGTACTCATGTTAATTTTTTTGGTGTGTCACTTTATTTTATTCTTTGAGTTGAGATAAGTAACAGAGAGAAAATCACATAACATGTAAGAGGGTGTCCATCAAATTTTTTCTTTGGGCACCCTCTTTTTATTGTAACGATCCTATAGATGAGTGTGGCTGAATATCTATATTTTTTAGCAAAAGGATTTTGAAACATAGCTAAATTATTGTTCTTATTACTCATTTGAAGGCATACGATAGCTATTGATAGGAGCAGATAGGTGAGGTGAAAATATGAAAAAGCGTCCAAGTGAACATACACCTCAAAGTACAATGAATCAGGATATCATTCATCAAGAAGTGATTTATGGAGATGAAATTCCAAACCAATGGTCTTTAAAACTTAAAAAGGTGGACGCTAACGTCATAGCACGTACTGATCTTGCAGAGAAAAAAGAATCGAAAATCGTAGATATTAAAAGAAATTTGATTCTTAAGAAAGATGGAAAAGCATCGATTACATTTGATGTATCAACCTTTGATAGATATTCAATTAGCGTCATCAATGATAGTGAGTATTCCATTTCATTTTGTTTTGAACTTAGTCCAGATAACATCCATTTTATGAAGAAATCAGTTTATAAAGAAATTGAAGCATGGCAAATTGAGGCGGTCTCATCAACTGATTACTTTAAGTATGCAAGAATCAAAGTATTTGGAAAAAATATTTCTTCTATCATTGTTTATTTACAAGGAGTGAAGCAATTCTAGAAGATTACATGGCTATTAAATTGGTAATATGTTTGTAATAATAGTCATATAACATGCGTAGTGAAAAAAGTGTCAAGGATAGATTACTGATAGGATTATGGAAATCAATTTACAAATATGGATAGGAAACCTAAATAACACTTAATTGGAAAATAATTGGAAAACTCTAATTGTAGAGGGTTTCAATTATTTTTTTCTTGTGTAAAGGAAAATATTTCTTTATTTCATTTACAAAAAATCCCGATGTAAGATTATGGAACGATTATTACAAAAATCGCATGTTACGATGTGAAGGCAGAAAAGAAAATCACATATATTACAGGAGGATGTTTCGAATGAATAAAAAGATGATATTTTCTATTGCAGCGGCAGCAGCGATTACATTTACAGGGGTAGGTGCTATTAATACAAATGCAGCTTCTCTAGATCAAAACGTAAAGGTTTACCATTATAACCAATATAAAAAGGTTCAATGTTTAGATAAAACAAGTTTAAAAGGTTTATATACATTTGCTAATAGTTTAATAAATATACGTTGTAATCAAGGGAATGTAGTTATTAAACCATGTCCGGATAATAATCAAACAACTCCAGAAGTAGAAAAACCAAACACTGATAACAATAAACCAGAAGCAGATCAACCAGTTGTTGATAACAATAAACCAGAAGCAGATCAACCAGTTGTTGATAACAATAAACCAGAAGCAGATCAACCAGTTGTTGATAACAATAAACCAGAAGCAGATCAACCGGTTGTTGATGATAATAAACCAGAAGTAGATCAACCAGTTGTTGATAATAACAATTCAGAAGTAGATCAACCTACTCAAGATGAAGAAAAGCCTTCTGTTTCAGGAGAAGTAAGTGCATTTGAACAAAAAGTTGTTGAACTAACGAATGCGGAACGTGCAAAGCAAGGATTACCAGCACTAAAATTAGATACTGAATTAAGCAAAGTTGCACGTATTAAATCTCAAGATATGAAAGATAGAAACTATTTTGATCACAATAGTCCAACTTATGGTTCTCCATTTGATATGATGACGAAATTTGGTATTTCTTATAAATCAGCTGGAGAAAATATTGCTCAAGGTCAAAGATCACCTGAAGAAGTAGTACAAGCTTGGATGAATAGCCAAGGGCATAGAGAAAACATTATGAATGCTAGTTATACACACATTGGAGTTGGACATGTAAGTGAAAATAACTATTGGACACAAATGTTTATCGGAAAATAAGTTATTAAACTAAAAGATAATGATAAAAAACGGCTGGGAAAAGGTATGTATCAATTGCCTTTTTCTCGGCCGTTTTTATATTTGGTTTCATGAAATGTAATTAATAATAAAGTTTATATATGAATAGTATTCTTATTTATAGCTCAGTAATGTTAATTTCAGAGTATTGTAGATCATTTGCTTTAGGAAGTTTAATTTCCAGTATTCCTTCTTTAAATTGTGCTGAGCCACCTTTCTTTTTAATAATTGCAGGTAATGTTATAGTATGTCGATCGTTATCTTTCGGAAAACCCTCAATAATAGATGTATTCGAAGTATGGTAGATTTTTAGTTTTTTTAATTGTTCAGGTTCATCGATTGGAAACCGGATGTAAATATCACTATGGGTTTCATATACGGTTGCATGAATCGCTGAGAGTTCATTATTATTTTGAGCTTCATTGGAAAATTGATCAAAAATGGAATGAAAGGCGGACTCGTTACTTGTACCATTGTCATCATTGTTTGCACTTTGTTGCCAATTAGAAAACATATTAGCCATATACTTCTCCATATCCTTAGATTGAGATGATGAAGAAAAATTTTTCATGTATTTTTGAAAAGGGAAAAGTATATTCCAAGGGTTCATTTGTAATAAGCCTCCTTGAAGAGGAAACATCTTAGTGTCTGTTATTATGCACCGCTTCTTGATATCTTATGCAAACAAATGCCTATGTGTTAAAGCTATAAAATCTAGTATTTTAATTTTTCATATTTTTATAAAATTTCTTGTATAATAAATATAATACTAAAAAAAGAGGGGAAAGATGTGAGGGGAAAAGTAGCTCTTATAACTGGTGGTGCAACAGGAATTGGCAAGAGAACGGCATTGGAGTTAGCTAAGAAGGGTTTTCACATTATTATTACATATGTACATAGCAAACAACTTGCAATAGAATTAGTTCAGCAATTACAAAATGATTATGGTATAAAAGCGGCATGCTATTATAGTGATGCCTCAAAAGAAAAAGATTGTAAAGCATTAATTCATAGTATACAACAAGAATTTGAAGGTATTGATGTTTTCGTTCATAATGCAGGACCATATATTCATGAGCGGAAATTGATGTCAGAATACTCTATTCAAGAATGGCAATATATGATCAATGGAAATTTAAACAGTTTTTTTTATTTAGCTCAATATATCCTTCCTTATATGAGAAAACAAAAGTGGGGAAGAATGATTACATTTGGGTTTGATCGTAGTGATACAGCTCCAGGCTGGATTTACCGTTCAGCTTTTGCAGCAGCAAAAAGTGGTTTAACATCCTTAACGAAGACTTTGGCTTTAGAAGAAGCGGGTAATGGAATTACGGTAAATATGATTTGCCCTGGTGATATTATTCCTACATGGAAAGAAAAAAGTATAGAAGAAGCAAAAGTAGTTCAAGATGAAAGCGTACCTGTCGGTAGACCGGGTACAGGAGAAGATATAGCAAGAATGGTTCTTTTTTTATCGAGTGATGAATCTAGCTTTATTACTGGAAGTATAATTCCAGTTACCGGTGGTAAGGATGTGTTAGGAAAAATAGGGCAGTTTAAAAGGTGAATGTTTATCACTTAAACTGCCTTTTGTGTTTTTGCTTCTTAGGCTAGGTTGATTGAGTGGATGTTAAAAACTACTCTCGAATTGTTATATTACAGATTATAAGTTATAGATAAACTAGAAAAGATTATTGTTAGTGATTCCACCTATTCCGTTGTTATGGTGAATGGTATAGGCTGAACTTGTTTATTAGACTTTTGGATTGTCAATTTAAGAACACCATCTTCATATTTTGCCTTTATTTGATTAAGCTGAAATGAAAAGGGGACGATAATGGTTCGTTTAAATGGTCCAAGCTGCCTTTCTTGCTGTATAACTTTTATATTATGCTCCTTTTGTGGGTTAGGTATAATTCCTTCAATTGTTAGTTGCTGACCTTGAATTGAAACGTTAATTTGTTCCTTTCGTTTGATTCCAGGTAATTGAACAAAAATATATCCATTTTCATGGTCCTCCATTACATCAATAGGAGGAGCTTTTTGAGGGAGCATTTTAAGAAAGTCATTCCAAAAATGATCGCCCAGTACTTTTTCATGATCTGACGTATTATTTTCAAATTGATTCTGTTCTTGTGCCATAGCCCACCCTCCAAATAGAAAATGCTATTAGGAATAAACCGTATAAGTATAATCACTTTTTTCTTATAAACTATATGAAGAGTAGGTTGTATATTATGAGTAGTTACGATGATACTTTCGTGACGAATTTCTTCTTCTGAATGTAGATGAGACGAATAGCTAAGCTGATTGCACCGATGGCAAGACCAACAATCAGCCCTATCCAATAACCGTAAGCACCCATATTTGTAAAATGAGCAAACAGATATCCAGTTGGAAGTCCAATAATCCAAAAAGAGGTAAAGGACATAATAAATGCGATGTTAACATCCTTGTAGCCTCTTAATGCTCCTTGTATTGGTGCCATAATAGCATCTGATAATTGGAAGAATAAAGCGAATATTAAAAAATGAGCTGCTAAATTTATGACATCAGCTTCATTAGAGTATAGAGCCGCAATATTTGTTCTAAAGAAGAATAAAACAATACCAAATAATAATGCCATACCTATGGCAAAAACGGTACCGATTATACTGTATTGTCGAGCGTGAATGTATCTTTTCGCGCCTACTTCAAAACCAACAACGATTGTCATAGCCATCGAAATACTTAAAGGAACCATGTATAAGAACGAAGCGAAATTCATAGCTGTTTGATGAGCGGCAATTGTTATCGTATCAAATGAACTCATTAGTAGTGTTACAGCTGAAAAAATACTTGTTTCAAAGAAGATGGACAAACCGATTGGTATGCCAATTTTTAAAACATTTTTACATTCTTTCATGCTAATAGGAACAATCTTCCTAAATAATTGATATTGCTTAAACGGATGGATTTTCACTACGACTACAATTGCAATGAATAAAATCAACCAATAGGTGATGGATGTTGCTACTCCTGCTCCAACACCACCTAGCTCTGGGAATCCCAATTTACCAAAAATAAATAGATAGTTTAATAAGACATTAATAGGTAATGAGATTAATGTAATGATCATAGATACTCGAGTTTGTCCAAGAGCATCAATAAAAGAACGCAACACATTATAAAAAAATAACGGTATGATTCCCCATGATAAAGCCACTAAAAAATCGTGTGCTACTTCACGTACATGTGCATCTAAAGACATGGAATCTAATATAGGATTTAACGTGAAGTATCCGATAAATAGTACACATACAGCTAAAATGATTGCTAAATAAGATCCCTGTGTAACAGAATAGGGTACCCTTTTGGTATTTTTTGCTCCTACTAATTGTGAAACAATTGGGGTAATAGCAATTAAGATACCAGATAGACCTGTATTAACCGGTACCCATATAGAACTTCCGATGGCAACTCCAGCTAGGTCTTTTGATGAATAATTACCTGACATAATTGTGTCAAAAAATGTCATAGAGAACATGCCTAATTGTGTAATTAAGACAGGTAGCATGATCTTTAAGAACAATGCGATTTTTTCATTTGTTGTATTTGCTAGTTTCATATTGAATCCCTCTATTTCTACTTCAAAACATTATAATTTATGTGGATAAATTCATATCATGAGATTATATCATAGAATGCAAAAGAAGTATTGCACTCATCGTCTATTTAATTGAGAAATTAGTCATATTTTCTCTACTAGTTCATATGTTAATAGAAATAGAATATAGGAGGATGCATATATGGCATATAAACATTCAAAAGGTTGGTATGTTTCTCAATTAAGAGAACTAGGAATTACGAAACATCCAATAGAATTAAAAAAACTGAAACTGTATAAAACGTATATTGTTCGTCATTTATATTTTTCAACTGTTGAAGAAAAGTTGAAATGATAACGAAACTAATTCATAATTCTTTCGTATAATAAGTACGAAAGGAGTGTTTGCAATGGTATCAAAAGATGAAAGATTAATGGCTGCTCTTATTTATATTGTTAGTTTTTTCACTGCGTTTATTGGGCCTTTATTAATATGGTTACTACAAAAGGATAAAAGTTCATTTGTTGATTATCATGGTCGAGAGTATTTTAACTTTTTTATTTCATATGCCGTTTATGGGTTTATTGCAGGATTGTTAATGTTTGTATTAGTAGGATTTATCCTTGCGCCAATCGTCGGATTGGCTGCATTCGTCTTTACAATTATCGGTGCAATTAAAGCATACGATGGCGTAGAATATCGTTTTCCTTTTATTTTTAGAATTTTATAAAGTAAAGACGAGAATTTTAATATGAAAGTAAACTGACTTATTTAAAACACAACGATGAAAATGCTTTGTAGTGTTTTAATATAAGTCAGTTTTTTTGTTTCAATGGAAATACAATGTGTATTTACGTTTTTATCGATATCAATAGTATTCATTAACGGGAGTCTAATAATAAGGTGAGTGTATGAATATAAAGCATTACTATAAAAAGACGGCAAATGTCTATTTGAATATTTCACTATTTTCCTTGCTTATTAGTGGAGGAGTGTTCTTTTTTGCGCTTTTCTTTCTTACTAAAAGAGAAATATGGGTTTCGACTACACCGTTTATGCTATTAAGCTGTTTGTATTTTGCCAATTATGTTGTTTATACAAGAAGATTCGAGAGTTTACCTGATGAATTAGATACTAGCAAATCTAATTTGTTAGAAGAAGAAAACATACTAATGACATTCATGCCAGCACCGACATTAAGGGTTTTGTTATTTACACCAAAGGGGAAATTAGTTGGTGAAATATGTGATTATCATAGTGAATGGTATCATTGGCTAATCCCAAATAGTTTATCTGCTATACTACCTCATACATATGTATTAAAAGATCAAAACCAACGCACATTAGCTACTTATAAACTAAGCTCGTTTATGCAAAACAGCATGTCTATTTTTAATGAGTCGGAAGAGCTTATTGCTCACTATAAAGAGAATTGGAAAAAGTCGTTTTTTCGTTTTAATGGAGAAGTTATCAATGCAGATGGTTGTGTTCGAATGAATATTAATATAAGTGGCTTCTTGCAGTCTTTCACTATATCATCAATTGATAATCGAAATTTGGTTTCTTTTCAAAAGGGCTGGATGAATTTAGAATGGGGGGAAAAGTTTAAAGAATTAAATACGCCAATCCTTTCTTTTACAAGCGTATCAACGAATGAAGACAAATTATGTATCTATGGAATATGTGCTCGTTTACTCAATCATAGAAAAAATTGAACAAAATAAGACAAATTACAACAACTAATGATTCAGATTTGTTATAATTATTTGGAAAAAATAAGGTTGGTGAATAAAAATGAAAGCACTAGATGAAATCCTAGCTTATAATGAAGAATTTGTAGGAAAAAAGGAATATGAAGTTTTTCAGACGGATAAATTTCCTGATAAACGAATGGTAGTCATAAGCTGTATGGATACAAGGCTCGTGGAATTACTTCCAAAAGCTATGAATCTTAAAAATGGTGATGTTAAAATCGTCAAAACAGCAGGTGCGATCGTTTCTCACCCGTTTGGTAGTGTTATGCGTAGTATTTTGGTGGCTATTTATGAATTAAATGCTGATGAAGTATTTATTATTGGTCATCATGATTGTGGCATGTCTGCTGTTTCTGTAGATCGCTTTAAAGAAAAAATGGAGCTACGAGACGTTAAGCCAGAAACACTATCAATTATTGAAAACTCTGGATTACATATTCAAGATTGGTTAGAAGGTTTTGATGATGTAAATGAAAGTGTTAAGAGCAGTGTAGGTGTTGTTCGCAATCATCCTTTAATGCCTGCTGATGTACCTGTACACGGACTAGTTATTCATCCGACAACAGGAAAATTAGATGTTATTGTGAATGGTTACGAAGATCATAAATAATATGAGTTATCAATCCGTGTAGGGTGTATATTCCTACACGGATTTTTACTATTTTACACTTTTAGATAGATGTGTGTAGCTTGAAAAAACATCGTCATGTTGTTCATATGGTTAGACAATGAAAGATAAGAAAAATATTTTTCATTTTCAAGAGAGTGTAAATCAGTTATTATTTCAAAAAAGTACGTGACGAATATGTAAATTCATCATATTATGTCTGTGTAACTCTTTTTATTGTTTGTTATTATTAATGTTAAATGTACAAAAAGATTTGAAATGAACATACATAAAAAAACGGAGGATTATTATGGAGCTGAAATTTATTAAATGCCATGGTTCAGGGAATGACTTTTTAATATTAGATGAGTATTCAAATCCTATTCCATTAACGGATGATGAAAGAGCAAAACTTACCGTAACTTTGTGTAATAGAGAACAAGGTGTTGGAGCAGATGGGATTCTATTCTTTCAGAAAAGCGAAATAGCAGATGGCAAAATGAGAGTTTTTAATGCAGATGGTTCAGAAGCATCAATGTGCGGGAATGGTTTACGCTGTATTGCTCGATATGCAAGTGAACTTTTAAATAAAAAACAATTGCAAATTGAAACAATGAAAGCAGTATTAGCAGTTGAAAAAACGGAAGAAATCTATACAAATATTCCAACTTATAAAGTTGAAATTTCTCCTGTTTCTTTCCAAGTGTCAGATTTACCAATGAACATAGATGAAGACACTTTTATGAACCAACATGTACTCCTATTATCAGCTAATCTTACTTTTACAGCTGTTGCGGTGCCTAATCCACATTTAATTTCAATTGTAGATCAACACATTATGCAAAGTAATGTGCAAGAAGAAATTTCGACTTATGTTAATAGCGAAAATCCAATTTTCCCTGACGGTGTTAATGTAAGCTTTGTTAACCTTATTCAAGAGGGCAGTATTTTTGTTAGAACTTTTGAACGAGGTGTAGGCTTCACGAATGCCTGTGGAACAGCGATGAGCGCTTCTACGTTAGTTACATGCATCCAAAACAAAAATGCATTTAATCAAGAAATAACGGTTTATAATCCAGGTGGAAAGGTTAAATGTATAGCACATAATAATAATGATCATTACTCTATTGACCTAATTGGTAATGCTACCTTTGAATATGAGATAGTCCTTGAGATTACGAATGAAGCTTCATTTCAAATAATCAGCAAAGTAGATTTCCCAACTGAAGTTGCGGCATATAAGCAAATGCAAGAAGATGTCCATGCGTTTCTAGCGGAACATCTACACTAAGAGAAATATTTTTTCATTATTCTATTTGAAACAACAAGATGTTAAAAAGGATGTCACTCAAAGGTGCAAATTTTGGGAGACATCCTATTTTTTGTCTACATTCTGTTAGACAACTACAAACTGTATGTTATACATGGTGTATAGCTAAAAATAAAGAGAGATAGCATGATGAAAAAATGTTAAGGAGAACTTAGTATGAATAAATATCTTCAAGAGAATACAAGGGAGAAAAATGCTCGCTATATTATAGCGATGGCAAGTTTATTAGTCCTATTTTCGGTGGTATTTGCATTTATGGTCTATCGACTTCACATAAATGAGTTAAAAAACTTTGATTATTCGATTATTAAATTTATTCAAAGTCGAATTTCTGAACAATTAACATCAGTGATGAAAATAATCACGTTTTTCGGTGGTCAACTAGGCTTGGTTTTAGCGGTCTCAATTAGCAGTATTATTTTGTTTTTTTTCAAGAAGAGATATGCTGTATATATCATATTATCATCCATAGCGGGTTTAGTTTTGAATCTTTTACTTAAAGGATTCTTTGAAAGAGAAAGACCTGTATTTTATCGTTTGATAGAAGAAAATGGTTATAGCTTTCCTAGCGGACATAGTATGAGTGCGATGATTTTTTATATATCATTAGCAGTTATTTTGGCTAAAATTTCTAAAAGTAAAATGGTAGATATTATTATTGGAATTCTGTTTGCTATTTTAATTATTTTGATTGGTATAAGCCGAATCTATTTAGGAGTACATTATCCTAGTGATGTTTTAGCGGGATTTGCTGCTGGTGGATTTGTTGTTTGTATTTGTAGTATTGCACTCAATTATTATGAATTTCGTCGAAGAATAAGTTGAAATATATGGTTACTATTACTCTTATCTATCTATTTTTAACATGCTATAATGATTGCTTAGTTTTTCTTGGTTTTGTTTCAAATACAGTGAGTGAAAAGAGTAAGACTACTACGATAAGCATGTGTTTCTTAACAGTTTGAATGTATTTGAACAGAGCTTAGTTCCAAAAGTGTTAGGAATAGGAGATATTAGTAATCATGGAAGAAGTATTAGTATATAAGATTAAAGAAAGTATTGAAGCTCCAATCGAGAAGGTTTTTTCATTTCTATCAGATGATGACAAAATTAAAGTGTGGAGTCAGATTTTTGTTGAGAATATATATGAATCCGAACAAGATAAACTGGAATGTAAACCAGGAACGAAATATAAAACAGTTTCGAAGTTCAATAAAAAAATAATTACGACTGAAGCTGTTTTGCTTGAGTATGATTTTCCTTATAGTACAGCTGTTCAAGGCAATACAGATCAAGGGGTAATGACAACTAGGTACCTATTAGAGGCATATGAAAAGGATAATCAAATAGTAACACGGTTAATGCTAGAAACATATATTGTCCCTAAAAACTGGTATTATAAACTAATGGTGAAGTTGTTGGGATGGACATCAAAAATAATGATGGAAGAAGAGTTGGAAAAGTTAAAAACAATTGCTGAGGAAAAAGAATAGAAACTAAGAAAAGAGCTATGGATACGGCTCTTTTCTTAGTTTAGTAATAACTTATTTCATCATATGTAAGATTGTACAAAATCATTCAAACATTCTTAGTTTGATACGGCTTTTTCTTCATCTAGAAAGCTTGTACAAGCAGGACAACGTGTTGCTTCAATAGCTATTTCTGACAAACAAGCTGGGCATTTTTTTGTAGTAGGAGCTGGTTGTTCTTTCTTTTTCGTGAATTTATTTATCTGTCTAATAACGATAAAGATACAAAAAGAAATAATTAAAAAGTTAATGACATTGTTTAAGAATAATCCATAGTTAATGGTAGCCGCTCCAGCTGATTTTGCAGCAGCGAGAGAAGGATAATCTTTACCAGATAGATTAATATATAAGTCTGTAAAGTCAACTTTTCCGATTAATAAGCCGATAGGAGGCATTAATACATCCTCTACGAAAGAAGTGATGATCTTTCCAAATGCCGTTCCGACAACAACCCCAACTGCTAAATCTAACACATTACCACGATCAATAAATTTTTTGAATTCTTGCCACATCGAGTAGTCTCCTCTTTTCCTTGAATTTTTCGCTTTCTCCAATATACCAAATATTAGGTAGGTATACTAACTAATTTGCATTTTAGTACAGGACAGTTTGCTAAAAGATTGTGGATTTTCAATAAGTTTGGTGAATAAAAGTAGTGGATAAAAAAGGTCAATTGAAGCGTAAGGTACGAGACTGTTGTATGAAGATTGACCGCCCTGTGGAAATCAAGCATCCGAGAGAGTAGCATAGCCTATTTTTCCTCCATCTTAATAGGCAACAAAGTTAGCGAAAATAGTGTATTACATAAATTATTGTTAAAATATATTGACAAATCTGAAAATACTCCTTATGATAAAAAAACAAAATATTAACAATTAACTACATATCATACTCTTATCTAGAGAGGTGGAGGGACTGGTCCTGTGAAGCCTCGGCAACCATCATATAATGAACGGTGCCAATGCCAGTAGAAATATATTCTAGTCGATGAGAGAGAAGTCAATATAAGTATATAAGGGCGCTCTTTCATAGTGGAAGAGCGCTTTTTGTTTATATTGAAAATGATTTTTATATCAAAGGCATGGTTAGACGTTACTTTTGATATGAAGTAAGGAATTTTGATGCAGCAAATGCGAGAAATGAGTATATCTACTTGGCACTAACCTTAGGATTGCAAATGATTTAGAACTTATATTAAAAAAGAACGAAAATATGCCAAATGATAAAATCAATGCAGTTAAATTGTAGATGCATTACCTGAAAATAGAGTCATCCACCAAGAACATACACCATCAAGAAGTTGATTGAAAATCATTGGTGAGATTATAAATCTCTTTAATGATCATTACATATTAAAAAAATGAATTGTTGATAAAATGGAGGATGAAATATGAATTTTATTACTAAGCTAGTTCAATCAGGAGTAAAAAGAGATCCATCGACAGGAGCCATTAGTACACCCATCTATCAATGTACTACTTTTGAACATCCTGAGCTGGGTAAAAGCACAGGATATGATTATGCTAGAACAGCTAATCCTACAAGAAGAGCACTCGAAGAAGCAATTGCCATTTTAGAAGAAGGTGACGCAGGGTTTGCTTTTTCATCTGGAATGTCGGCGATTTCAACGATTTTATTCCTATTTAAAGCTGGAGATCATATCGTCATCTCAGATGATTTATACGGAGGAACATACCGTGTTTTAGAAGAAATTTTTAAGAACTTTGGAATATCAGCTACATACGCAGATACTTCCTGTACGGAAAGTATAATTGAAGCAATAAAGCCAAACACTGCTGCATTATTTATAGAAACACCTTCTAACCCATTAATGAAGGTGACAGATTTACAAGCAGTTTGTCAAATAGCAAAAGAGCGCCACTTATTAACAATCGTAGATAACACATTTTTATCACCATATTTACAAAAGCCAATCCAGTTTGGTGCTGACATTGTTATTCATAGTGCATCGAAGTATATAGGTGGACATAATGATGTAATCGCTGGTTTAGTAGTAACCGCAACTCCTGAACTTAGTGAAAAAATGTTAAAGTTGCAAAATGGAGCAGGTGCTATTCTTGGACCTCAAGATTCTTGGCTTCTACTAAGAGGTATAAAAACATTGGCAATTCGTATGGAACAACAGCAAAAAAATGCATATCAAATTGCTAGCTGGCTCGAAGAACAAGACCTGATCACAAAAGTGTACTATCCAGGACTTCAATCTCATCCTCAGAAAGCGATTAATGAAAAGCAAAGTAATGGACATGGAGCAATGCTTTCATTCGAAGTGGAAGATATTTCGGTAGTAGCAGCCATTTTGAAAAATTTGAAAATCATTAGTTATGCAGAAAGCTTAGGTGGAGTGGAATCATTAATTACGTATCCATATACGCAAACACATGCTGATATCCCGAAAGAAATGAGAGATAAAATGGGTGTGAATGATCGCTTACTACGACTTTCTGTAGGTATTGAACATGTAGATGATTTACTTTTAGATTTAAAACAAGCTCTACAGCAAAGTCGAAAAAATAGTTTAGTTTAATGGATGACTATTTTTCAACGTAGAAACTACCAGAAAAATGATATTGAGGTGAGTACGTCATGAATTTTCGTGATGAAATACAAAAAAGAATTTTGATCGGTGAAGGTGCGATGGGTACACTTCTTTATGCTACTGGTGTAGATCAATGTTTTGAAGAATTAAACATAACGAATCCAGGCTTAATTAAAAGTGTTCATCAAGCGTACGTCATTGCCGGTTCGGAAATTATCCAATCGAATACTTATGGAGCGAATCATTATAAGTTAAAAAGATTCGGATTAGAAGATCAGGTTTCCGTAATTAATAGAGAAGGAATGAAAATAGCTAGAAGTGCGGCAAATGAGGATTGTTTTGTTTTTGGGACAATTGGCGCGACGAGAAGTCTTCGCAAATCGGACATTTCGATAGATGAAATAAAAAGAAATTTTCGAGAGCAATTATTCAGCTTATTATTAGAAAATCCAGATGGTATTATTTTGGAGACCTATTATGATTTTGAGGAAATGGAGTCCGTTCTGAAAATTGCCAGACAAGAAACGACTTTACCAATTATTGCGAATGTATCTCTACATGAAATTGGTTATTTACAAAATGGAATGCATTTGAGTGATGCGCTAGAAAGATTAGAAGAACTTGGAGCAGATGTTGTCGGTGTTAATTGTCGTCTTGGTCCATATCATACCATTCGTTCGTTTGAACAAGTACCTCTTTTTAAAAAAGCAGTACTGTCTGCATATCCGAATGCAAGCCTCCCAGAATATTTAGATGGGAAGTTGAAGTACGAAGAAAATCCTGAATATTTCGGAAAAAGTTCATTACTCTTACGTGAACAAGGGGTAAGGGTTATTGGAGGATGTTGCGGCACCACGCCAAAGCATATTGAAGAAGTTAAGAAAGCTTTAAAAGGTTTAGAGCCAATTACAGAAAAGAGGATTACTCCAAGAAAGGTTGAAGTGATTCAAACTAGTGTGCAAGGAGAATCAGAAGCGTTATATGAAAAAGCAAGAAAACAACGTACTATTTTAGTAGAATTAGATCCGCCAAAGGTATTGAATACCTCAAAGTATATGGAGGGTGCGAAAGCATTAATGGATGCTGGAGCCGATACCATAACGATGGCTGATAATTCATTAGCTTCACCTCGAATTAGCAATATGGCATTAGGATCTAAATTGCAGCAACATGGAATTAATCCATTGATACATTTAACTTGCCGCGATCATAATTTAATAGGCTTACAATCGCATTTAATGGGTCTGCATACTTTAGGTATGGATGAAATTCTTGTGATTACAGGTGATCCATCAAAGGTTGGAGATTTTCCGGGAGCAACATCTGTGTATGATGTATCTTCTATGGATTTAATTAGTTTAATTAAACAATATAATCAAGGTGTTTCTTATAGTGGAAAGTCATTAGGGCAAAAAACGAATTTCAAAGTTGCTGCTGCTTTTAATCCTAATGTTAAGTACCTTCATAAGGCTGTTGCGCGTATGGAAAAGAAAATCTCCTGTGGAGCCGATTCTTTTTTAACTCAACCCATCTATTCGGTTCATCAAGTAGAAGAGATATACCAAGCGACAAAACATTTATCTACGCCGATTTTCTTAGGAATTATGCCTTTAACAAGTTATCGTAATGCAGAATTTATCCATCATGAAGTCCCTGGAATCACTTTACCTGAGTCGGTGTTACAGGCAATGGCCAAAGTTGGAGATGATCGCGTACAAGCTGAATTAGAAGGGATTGCCATTGCGAAAGAATTAGTTGAAGCGGCAATGGAAAGATTTAATGGAATATATTTAATAACACCATTTTTACGATATAACATGACAGCAGAGCTAACACAATTTATTCGAACAATTGATGCGAAGCAGAAAGAGGAAGTGTCGGTCTATGAATAATCATTCTTTAACGAATATAATGAAGGAACGAATTCTTGTTCTTGACGGGGCAATGGGTACGATGATCCAAAATGCCAATTTAACAGCTTCTGATTTTGGAGGCGAAGAATATGAAGGATGTAATGAATATTTATCACTGACATCTCCTGAGACGATCAGTAAAATTCATGAAGATTATCTACTAGCGGGTGCTGACATTATTGAAACAAATACTTTCGGTGCTACTCGTCTAGTATTGGATGAATACAATATAGGTTCTAAAGCTTATGAAATAAACAAAGCTTCCGCAGAGCTTGCAAAAGCAGCCTGTGAAAAATTTTCAACTCCTGAAAAGCCACGCTTTGTAGGCGGTTCGATGGGACCTACTACCAAAACGCTATCTTTAACAGGTGGTACAACTTTTGATTTGCTAAAAGCTTCTTATTGTGAGCAAGTAGAGGGCTTGATCGATGGTGGCTGTGATGTATTAATTGTGGAAACTTGCCAAGATATGTTGAATGTGAAAGCAGCCTATACGGGTATACAAGAGGCTTTTTCGAAAAAAGATAAAAAGCTCCCTATTATTATTTCCGGTACGATTGAGCCTATGGGAACGACTTTAGCTGGTCAGCCAATTGATGCTTTTTATTTTTCGTGTGACTATATGGAGCCTATTGCAGTAGGTTTGAATTGTGCAACTGGTCCTGAATTTATGACAGATCATGTTCGTACTCTTTCTCAATTAGCAAATACAGGAATTAGTTGTTATCCGAATGCGGGTTTACCTGATGAAGAAGGGCATTATCACGAATCACCATCTTCATTAGCAAGCAAAGTAAAGCAATTTGCTGAAAAAGGGTGGATTAATATTATTGGTGGCTGCTGTGGAACGACACCAGCACATATTTCTGCAATGGTAGAGGCGGTAAAGGACATAGCGCCACGTGTTATTTCAAGTGAAACACATAATCATGCAGTTTCGGGAACAGATTCTCTACTATATGATGATAGTATGAGACCACTCTTTGTTGGTGAGCGTACAAACGTAATTGGTTCAAGAAAATTTAAAGAACTCATTCGTGATAAGAAGTTTGAACAAGCATCAGAAATAGCTCGTGCCCAAGTAAAAAAAGGTGCACATGTTATTGATATATGTTTAGCAGATCCTGATGATGATGAGCTAGGTAACATGAAAGAGTTTGTTTCAGAGGTAGTCAAGAAAGTTAAAGTACCACTCGTAATTGACTCTACTGATGATAAGGTTATAGAAATGGCTCTTAAGCATTCACAAGGAAAGGCAGTTATTAATTCAGTCAATCTAGAAGATGGTGAAGAGAAATTTAAAAGTGTTTCAACACTTATTCATCAGTATGGTGGTGCATTAGTTGTTGGTACAATAGACGAAAAAGGAATGGCAGTTAAAGCAGAAGATAAATTACGCATAGCAAAACGCTCCTATGATTTGCTGGTTAATAAATATGGTGTTAATCCAAAAGATATCATTTTTGACCCACTAGTATTTCCCGTAGGTACTGGAGATGAACAATATATTGGATCAGCTCTTGAAACTGTTAAAGGGATACAGGCGATTAAAGAAACGATGCCAAATTGTTTAACGATTCTTGGTGTTAGCAATGTATCTTTCGGTTTGCCTCCTCGAGGAAGAGAGATTTTAAACGCTGTATTTTTATATCATTGTACAAAAGCTGGCTTAGATTATGCCATTGTTAATACAGAGAAGCTTGAACGTTTTGCAAGTATTCCAAAAGATGAAATCGAATTGTCTGAGAAGCTACTTTTTGAAACAAGTGATGAGACTCTTCAAGCGATGGTGGATTTTTATAGAGATAAGAAAGTTGTCAAACAAGTTGACCATAAAAAATTACCGTTAGAGGAACGATTAGCAAAATATATTGTCGAAGGTACGAAGGAAGGATTAATCCCTGATTTAGATGAAGCGCTAGCTAGGGGTAATGCACCACTCGATATCATTAATGGTCCATTAATGGCAGGCATGAGTGAGGTTGGGGTTCTATTTAACGATAACCAGCTAATTGTTGCAGAGGTTCTTCAAAGTGCGGAAGTTATGAAAGCATCCGTATCCCATTTAGAGCAATTTATGGAGAAAAGTGAGACAGGGAACTCGAAAGGGAAAATTATTTTAGCTACCGTAAAAGGTGACGTACATGATATAGGTAAAAATTTAGTTGAAATCATCCTATCTAATAATGGTTACGATATTATTGATTTAGGCATAAAAGTAACGGCTCAACAGCTTATTGAAGCTGTTGAACAGCACAAGCCTTCTATGATTGGTTTATCTGGGTTGCTTGTTAAATCAGCTCAGCAAATGGTTTTGACAGCCCAGGATTTAAAAGATAAAGAAATCAAGATACCAATTATAGTTGGAGGAGCTGCATTATCTAGGAAATTTACAGATACTAAAATAGCACCAGAATATAAAGGAACAGTACTTTATGCAAAGGATGCAATGGAAGGTTTAGCTTTAGTCAATACAATGCATGATGAAGAAAAGAAGCAATCATTTATTTTTGAACTAAATGAAAAAAGAAGAAAATCCCAAGCACTAGCTGCAACAAAAACTGAAAAAACAGTTGTGGAAAAAGCGGTAGTGACAGTTGGGCAAGCAAATGTAAAAGTGCCAGAAGATTTAAAAAGGCATACATTATTGAATTATCCTTTACAAAGTATAATGCCGTATGTAAATCGACAAATGTTAATCGGCCATCATTTAGGTCTAAAAGGTAAGTTAGATGCATTACTTGAGAAAAAAGATGAAAAAGCTTTGCAATTAACTGAACTAGTCGATTCATTGTATGAAGATTTATCAAGAGATCAGTATCAAGTGAATGGTGTATATCAATTTTTCCCTGCTCAAAGTGATGGGAATAAGGTCATTGTCTATAATCCTGACAATCAAAGTGAGATACTAGAAGTCTTTGATTTTCCAAGACAAAATAGTTCCCCATTTTTATGTTTAGCAGACTATTTGAAACCAGTTTCATCAGGGGAAATGGATTATGTCGCTTTCTATGTAGTAACAGCAGGTAAAGGAATTCGTAAGAAAAGTGATGAATGGAAAGAAAAAGGAGAGTTTTTGAAAAGTCATGCCATTCAGTCTATCGCTTTAGAAACAGCTGAAGGTTTTGCAGAAAGAATGCACCAAGTCATTCGTGATAAGTGGGGAATAAGCGATCATATCGATATGACTATGAAAGAACGTTTTGCCGCTAAATATATTGGGCAAAGATTTTCATTTGGATACCCGGCTTGTCCAAACTTAGAAGATCAAGAAAAACTATTTAGACTATTAAAGCCAGAGGATATTGGTGTCAAACTAACGGATGGCTGTATGATGGAACCAGAAGCATCTGTTTCAGCGATTGTGTTTGCCCATCCTGAGGCTAGGTACTTTAATGTGGAGAGATAACGCGAAATATCAACGTTTTTGGATGCCTTAGTAAAGAAATCAGAATTTGTGAATATAAATGATCACCGAAGTTAGCGTAATTTCTCTGATATAATCTGTAGTTATAAATGTTTAAAAACCTTCTTTTATCTAATTAATTAATTGGACGAGAGAAGGTTTTTTTATTGTGTAGAGAACATCATCTAACAATTGGGAATGAAAGCATAAGCTAGGTTATGATTCTGAGATTACTTATAATGGCTCGACAACAAAGATTACTGTTTGTAGTGCATAAGCTGAAGTAAATAAAGTCATAATTATGTTAAATAATATAAAAAACGCCAATGATTGTTGGTGTTATAATAAAAGACAAATAATCTTTATAAGGAGCTGTCCAAAATGAGAGATTTTCAAATACATTTTAATGGATTAGAGTATTCTGTATTTTACGAATATTGCGATGGGAATGTTTATTGGGAAACTATTCAAGATGGATTTGAGACGAAAGAAGATGCAATAAAATGGGTAGACGGAACAAACGCTGTTCTTGACGAGAGTGAAGAAAGAAGAGAAAGAGAGTTATGGATAGGGGTAAATTAAAGGTTTTATAGTGAATTTAATTTACTGATAAAATACTATATAAAATGTTAATATATATTCTTGGACATTGAAAGAGTCGTCAATAAGGGCGACTCTTATTTTTTTCTTTGAAAGACTACATTAGAAATTAATCTTCTATTACAAAAAAACACATCTAACTTTTTGCTAAATGTATAAATACTTTTTTCTAATTTAATTATAATTTCTGCTCAATGAGGGCGTTCGTGTTGATACGCCTTTACTAATAGTAGCACGTCTCCTGTCAGTGTATTTGTAATAGAAGTGGAAATTTTCATTATCATTTGACCGTATATTACTAAAATAATGACAAACAATAAAAAAGAAAGGAGAGAAGGAAATGTTCGATCAAATACATAAATGCAGAATGAGAATAATAGCTATTATATTTATCCTGTTTGTTGTAAATTTTCAATCATTTTTTTATCATGCAAATGCTCAAGTGAAAGGTGAAGCAGCTCTTACCGAACCAGATATACTCCCTAAAGAAGCGAAGGATAAATCAGAAAAAGTAGCCTATTTAACATTTGATGATGGCCCTTCTACTAATACGATTCCCATATTAGATATTTTGGATGAATATAATATTAAAGCGACTTTTTTTGTTATGGCGAACGATAGCGAGGAAGGGAAAATTGGATATAAAGAAATGATTGAACGAGGACATACCATTGCATTACATACATATTCTCATAATTATGCTGAAATTTATACTTCGCCCGATGCTTTTTTCAATAACATAAAAAAGCTAGAGGCCTTTTTATGGGATCGGTATTCAATAAAAACAAATATCCTTCGTTTTCCAGGAGGATCTAAAAATTATTCAAGTAAGCAATATGGTGGTCCTCAAATTATGCCTCGTATCATAGCAGAATGTGAAAAGAGAGGGTATAGATATTTTGATTGGAATATTGACTCAACAGATGGTATTAGTCCATCCATTAGCGTGTATACGATTACCTCGAAAGTTTTAAATGGTGCTAAGCATACAAATAAGGCAATAATTCTTTTGCATGATATTAATGCAATGGACAATACAGTAACATCTTTACCAACAATTATTAAAGGATTAAAAAAGCAAGGCTTCAGTTTCGATGTAATTCGTGATGAAACAGAAGATATGAGGTTTAAATAGAAAATAAAATCACTATTAAAGCACGAAGAAAATAGTGATTTTATTTTCGTTTTAATATTCAGAAAAAACTTTATAATAAAATAAAAAAAAACATCAAAATTATGTGTCAATTTTTTGTACTACTGAACTGGAAATGGTAATATAGCTGTGGAAACGTTTTAATCTTACTTTTTAATACTACCTATATCGTGTAATTATCGTTACATAATTTTTGATAAAGAAGTTATATTATCCGTATATAGGGTATTAAATAATAAGGATTATATATTGATAACTTCATAAGGTGGGGGTATATAAAATGGCCAGCCAGAGAACAGGCGGGAATCCATGGGATAGTCTAACAGGACCGAATTTTGCTTATTTATTAGAAAAATATGAGCAATATTTAGAGGATTCAAATTCTGTTGACGCAGACGTAAAAGAGTTATTTGACTATTGGGGAGGTCCTGAATTAAATTCAGTACTTTCACCAGCTGAAAACGAACAAGGAAGTAAGAATTTTGGAAATAGTGCAGTAAATATGAAAAAAATCATGGCAGCTGTTAAATTAGTTGACAATATTCGTATGTATGGTCATTTGTCAGCTAATATTTATCCGTTAAACCATGAGAAAAAAGAAGCAAAATTGTTAGACATTAGCAATTATGACTTAACTGAAGCGGATTTAAGAGCAATCCCAGCTTCTTTATTAAGTGAGTATGCTCCTGACTTTGTAAAGGATGGATACGAAGTAGTCTTGTATTTAAAAGAATTGTATACAAAAACAATTGCTTTTGAATTTCAACATGTAAGTGATATTAGAGAACGTGAGTGGTTAACAAGATTAGTTGAATCTACTGAAATGTTCCCACGAATCACAAAACAGAAGAAATTAGCTCTATTAAAAAGTCTTAGTGAAGTTGAAGGATTTGAGAAATTCCTTCATAAGACCTATGTCGGACAAAAACGATTTTCTGTTGAAGGCTTAGATGCACTTATACCTATTTTAGATGAATTAATCTCTGAAGCTGTTCAATCAGGAACGACAAATATTAATATTGGTATGGCTCATAGAGGACGTCTTAATGTTTTAGCACACACATTAGGAAAGCCATATGAAGTTATATTTTCTGAATTCCAACACTCTCCTAATAAGGATTTAGTACCATCTGAAGGTTCAATTGGCATTAATTACGGTTGGACTGGAGATGTTAAATATCATTTAGGTGCAGATAAACAAATTAAAAATGAAAACATAGTGAAAGCAAGACTAACGTTAGCTAACAATCCAAGTCATTTGGAGTTTGTTGGAGCGATTGTTGAAGGCTACACTAGAGCATATCAAGATGATCGTACGAAATCAGGCGTTCCAGAACAAGATTTCGGAAAATCTTTAGCTGTTGTTATTCATGGTGATGCAGCATTCCCTGGTGAAGGTATTGTTGCTGAAACATTGAATTTGAGTGGATTAAAAGGCTATCAAACAGGTGGATCAGTTCATATTATTACAAATAATATGATTGGATTTACAACTGAGAGCTCAGATTCTAGAACAACAAAATATTCAAGTGATTTAGCGAAAGGATATGAAATTCCTATCGTTCACGTTAATGCTGATGATCCAGAAGCTTGTTTAGCAGCTGTTCATTTAGCTTATATATATAGAAAAGAATTCAAGAAAGATTTCTTAATTGATTTAATTGGATATCGTCGATTTGGACATAACGAAATGGATGAGCCAATGACAACAAATCCAATGATGTACAACCTGGTTCACAAACATCCAACAGTAAAAGAAATTTATGCAAACAAATTAATTGAAGCAGGTGAAATTTCAAAAGAATCACTTGATGAAATTGATAATGCTGTTCAAGCGAAGTTAAAAGCAGCACATGATAAAATCGCTGATAATAAAAAAGATGCGTTATTTAGCATGATGCTACCAGAAACAGTTGAAAATGGTATTCCAAAAATGGATACTTCTGTTAGCTTAGATCGCCTGAAATCAATTAATAGCGAATTGCTTCAATGGCCTGAAGGGTTTAATGTTTTCAAAAAACTCGAAAAAATCTTAACTCGTCGTAAAAATGCTGTTGAAGAAAATGGTAAAATTGAATGGGCATTAGCAGAATCATTAGCTTTCGGTTCAATTCTAGAAGATGGTACGCCAATTAGAATGTCTGGACAGGATGCGCAACGTGGTACATTTGCTCATAGACATTTAGTACTACACGACAGTGTAAATGGTGAAGAATATACACCTTTAAACCATATATCAAACTCAAAAGCTTCGTTCACAGTGATTAATAGTCCATTAACTGAAACAGCTGTTTTAGCATTTGAATATGGTTATAACGTATTTTCACCTGAAACTTTAGTCATTTGGGAAGCTCAATTCGGAGATTTTGCAAATGTGGCACAAGTAATATTTGACCAATTTATTTCATCAAGCCGTGCGAAATGGGGTCAAAAATCAGGTCTAGTAATGCTTCTACCACATGGATATGAAGGTCAAGGACCAGAGCATTCTAGTGCACGTATTGAACGTTATTTACAACTAGCAGCAGAAAATAACTGGACTGTTGCAAATCTATCAAGTGCAGCTCAATATTTCCATATTTTAAGAAGACAAGCTAAAGTTCTTAAAATGGAAGAAGTAAGACCATTAGTTTTAATTACACCAAAAAGCTTGCTAAGAAATCCATTAGTTGCAGCTTCACCTGAAGAACTTGTTGAAGGTGAATTCAAGCCATTCTTTGAAGATCCATCAACAATAGATGCAAAAGCTAAGGATGTAACAAAAATTATTATTAGCACAGGTAAGATGAGTATTGACTTACATGAGCATTCTTTATCACTTGAAGATAAGAAAAATATTAAACTAGTAAGATTAGAAGAAATTTATCCATTCCCATTCATTGATATTCAAAATTTCTTCTCTCAATATAAATCATTGAAAGAAATTGTATGGGTACAAGAAGAACCGAAAAACCAAGGTGCATGGAATTTTGTTGAACCAAGATTAAATGCAGCTGCTCCTAAAGGTGTAGATGTACGCTATATCGGAAGAAGAAGACGCTCAAGCACTGCCGAAGGAGATCCAATTATTCACAAACAAGATCAAAATCGTATTATTACTGAAGCATTTCAATAATAAAGCAAAGAGGGGATAGTATTATGGCACAAATCATAGTACCAGAATTAGCAGAATCGATCACAGAGGGAACAATTGCCCAATGGTTAAAAAAACCAGGTGAAGCAATTGAAAAAGGCGAATATATCGCTGAGTTAGAAACGGATAAAGTAAATGTTGAAATCATTTCTGAACATAGTGGTGTAGTAGGCGACTTGTTAAAAGAAGAAGGAGATACTGTACAAGTCGGTGAAGCTATTGCAGTTGTGAATGAAGGTGGAGCTGCAGCGCCAGCACCAGCTGCTGAAACTCCAGCACCAGCTCAAGAAGCATCAGCTAAAGAAGAAGTGAAACCAGCAGCAGCTGAAGAGCCTACTAAAGTAGGTAACGGAATCGTTGCTTCACCAGCAGCTAGAAAATTAGCACGTGAAAAAGGCATTGATTTGCATAATGTTCATGCAAATGATCCACTTGGTCGTGTTCGTGTACAAGATGTAGCGAATGCTGGCACTCAACCAGTAGCGGCAGCTCCTACTGCACCTGCACAACCAAAACAACAAGCTGCACCAGCACCTGCTGCAGTGCAATTTGATAAACCGGTTGAGGTTGTAAAAATGTCTCGTAGAAGACAAACAATTGCAAAACGCTTAGTGGATGTACAACACACAGCGGCAATGTTGACTACTTTTAATGAAGTTGATATGTCTGCGATAATGGATTTACGTAACCGTCGTAAAGAAGCATTCCAAAAAAATAATGATGTAAAACTTGGATTTATGTCATTCTTTACAAAAGCGGTAGTTGGAGCACTGAAAAAATTTCCATTGTTAAATGCGGAAATTCAAGGTGACGAATTAATCATTAAAAAATTCTATGATATTGGTATTGCTGTTGCTGCTCCAGATGGACTAGTAGTTCCAGTCGTAAGAGATGCAGATAAAATTGGTTTCGCTGGTATAGAAAAATCTATCGGTGAATTAGCTGAAAAAGCTCGTAATAACAAGCTTGGCTTAAATGATTTAACTGGCGGAACATTTACTATTACAAATGGTGGTACATTTGGATCATTAATGTCTACACCAATTTTAAATGCTCCACAAGTTGGTATTCTTGGAATGCATAAAACACAATATCGTCCAGTTGCCATTGATGCAAATACAATGGAAATTAGACCAATGATGTATATCGCACTTTCATATGATCACCGTATTGTAGATGGAAAAGAAGCTGTAAGCTTCCTAGTTAAAGTTAAAGAATTACTCGAAGATCCAGAACAATTATTATTAGAAGGTTGATTATAGAAAGAGAAAAAGAATGCTCTAAGCAGCTTATACGCTGTTATGAGCATTCTTTTTTTATGGCTGTTAAAGGTTGTTTGCTTTTATCATAGACTGTTTCTCTAAAATATTTTTTAAGTTCCCTGAATGAATTTAGATGTAAAAAAAGGCAGTACGGTATAGTTACCTAAGCAATACAAAACAGGAGTGATTTCATGAAACTACTGAATGCCTTTCAATTAAAAAATTTGCTATGGTACTAATGGTACTGGATCATTTATATTCGTATATTCCAGGAATGCCAGAATGGTTTTCATTAGTAGGGAGAATCGCTGCACCAATTTTCTTTTATTTTATTGTCGAAGGATTTACTTATACAAGAAGTCGGAAACGTTATTTAGGTCGTTTATATGGATGGGCAACAATTATGCTTATTGGGTCATTTATACTTACGAATATTTTTCCAAGTGAGTATGGTCTTCACAATATATCTTCTTATCTTTGGCTTTAGCGGTCACGATGTTATGTACTATTGAATGGAGCTTTAAGGGTGGAGTTTATAGATGGTTAGGGATTGGAGCCACCATTGTAATAGCTGCTATTTCTTTTATAACTGAAGCTTCGTTATACGGTACCGTCATGACGCTGATATTTTACTTTTTGAAAGACAAAAAAATGTGGATGGCCATCATTTATGTTTTTGTCTCTTTAGGTCTAACTATTGGAATGGCATCAGCTTATATTTTTGAAGCCATGTTTATCTTTGATTATCAATGGGCGATGGTTTTTGCGATCCCATTTATTCTTTTATACAATGGCAAACGAGGTTTAAATAATCCGATTACAAAGTACATGTTTTATATTTTTTACCCGTTGCATTTATGGATTATTTATATAATTAGCTATTTTATAACATAATAATAAAAGCTAAAAAAGACTCTTTATCATTTTAGAGTCTTTTTTTACTGTTATTTTGAGATGTGTATAAACCCGTATACTGTAACAAATGAAATCGCTTTCTTCAAACTCGGATATAGTAATTGGAAATTATTTTACAATGAATAGTTTGAATCGATTTGTTAAGGTTAGTGGGACCTAGAAAAAAGGAGGAAATAACATGAAAAAATTACTATTCAGTTTAGTGATTGCTGCTGCTATGCTCCTGATTTCTTTGGTGCCTGCTCAGGGATTAGCAGAAACAACTAAAGAAGCATCTCCGAAAAATAGAAATGCAAAAGGTGAAATGCTACATGTCGTCAAAAAGGATGAAAATGTTACAGATATAGCGATTCATTATGGTGTACCACTACCAGATTTAATAAAGAAAAATAAGATCAAGGATCAAAAGATAAATGAAGGAGATGTTTTAGTTTTACCGAAAACATTAACTTCACAAGAGAAAGATTTGATGGCAAGACTTGTTCATGCTGAAGCTAAAGGAGAGCCTTATAAAGGTAAAGTAGCAGTTGCAGTTGTCGTATTAAATCGTGTTGATAGTGACAAGTTTCCAAATACAGTAACAAAAGTTATTAATGCCAAAGGACAATTTAGTCCTGTTGCTAACGGTTCAATTAAAAAACCTGCAAGTGCTGAGTCTAAAAAAGCAGTAAATGAAGCAATTGCATTGCAGCATAAAGGCACAAAAGCGACATTCTTCTATAATCCTGACAAAACAAATGATAAATGGATTAAATCTTTGCCAGTTCTAGCTAAGATTGGTAACCATACATTTGCTACATCTTAAACGTATGGTTACCTGAAGAGAGTTCATTTATGTAAAAAAATAATCGTTAATAACGTTCTAATATAATGGCTGTTTTCGCATACTTTATTGTCTATGAACGAGTTAGTGAATAGCGGATGAGTATAATCTCTTTCAATCGATCTTTTAGTGTATAAACAACAATCTTTTAGAAAACAGCCTAAATCATTTAAAAAGAGCACTATGGAAGTGACCCCTTAAAGTTAGAGTTTTTATTATGCAGCTAATTGGCTGGTTTGAGTTCGGTATTGTACTGGACTTAAACCAGCCAATTTTTGCTTAATATGTTTGTTGTTATAGTAATCGATATACTCTTCAATCTTTCGTTTTAGCTCATCATACGATACTAATTCTTCTTCATAATACATTTCTTGTTTTAGAATGCCGAAGAAATCTTCTATTACCGCATTATCTGCACACGTTGCTTTTCTAGACATACTCTGAAAAATGTTAGTTTGCTTTAATGTCTGAATCCATTTGTTGTGCTGGTAATGCCACCCTTGATCTGAATGTATAGTTGTTCGATATTTCGCGTCCTTTTTAATCACTTTCACTGCTTGATTTAATGGTTCTATAACGAAATCTAATGTTGGTCTTTTGGACACACCAAAAGAAATAATCTTACCATTATATACATCTAGAATGGGGCTTAAATAGAGTTTTTCATCTCCAACACATTTGAATTCAGTTACATCTGTTACGGGTTTCTGAAGGCGAATGGGTGTATGAAACCTACGATTTAAGCGATTTTTCGCTACTTTACCGACCTTCCCTTTATAGGAATTATAGCGAGATTTACGTGTGAATTTGGCACACTTCAAGTCTAACTCTTCCATGATTCGTTGCATTTTTTTATGATTAATGATGTAACCTTGCGTTCTTAATGCTAAATAAATACGACAGTATCCGTAGTTTCCCTCGTGCTTTTGAAAAAGGTCAAAAATGATTTCTTTCCATGCTTGATCTGGATCTTCCTTTTTAAACTGTTTCACTTGATAATGATACGTTGACTCGGGAATATCAACCAATTCTAGCACATCTCTTAATTTGAATCCTTCTTCTTTGAGTTCGAATGCCAGTGCTGCTTGTGCTTGACGAGAAAGGCATTCGGATCCTTCTGTAAAGCATTTAACTTTTTTAAATAGGCATTCTCTAAGCGAAGAAGTTCATTTTCACGTTCTAATTGTTCTTCACGAGATAATTCATTTTCTGTTTTGCTTGATTTAACTTTTCGATTTTTAGACATAGGAGGTCGTCCTTTCCCTTTTTCTTTCAGGCCTCCTACACCTTCTTTCAAAAAAATTCTGTACCAATTCGCAATCATAGTGGGATTATTCATGTTAAATTGAATCGCTGTATCTTGGTAAGAAGCACCTGTTTGTTTCATAAAGTGTAATACATCGAGTTTCAATTGAATAGGAATATTTTGTTTCGACTGTTTCTTACATAATCCATCTTCTCCAAATGCATTATAAGCTCGTACCCAACGCTGGATTTGTGCCTTATTTGGTATGCCGAATTTTTTCGCTAACGATACATAACCTAAAGTTCCTTTTAAATACTCTTTGACAATGTGTAATTTTAATTTTCCACTATATTTTGCCATAACAAAACACCCCAAAAGTTAGTTTTTTACTCTAACTTTTGGGGTAAGACACCTATCGGGCTCTTTTTTTGTTGATAATAGGAAAAAGTATATCATTTTGAACTTAGATTGCTGTCTAGATTAACTCCAATCACTCGAGGTCATAAGCCTAGCCAGTCTTGAAGTGGGCATAATCCGGCTTGGCTTATGCTGGTCGGGGATGATCAGAATACTTGAGCTTTTGTTCTTGTTACATTTCATTTTTCATTTGAACTCGTTTTCATACTGGCTTCCATTAGAAAGATATATTATGCTAGTTGAAGTAAATAAATCTCAAAATTGTTCATATTTATGGATGAAAAACGCGTAATAGAGATAGTAATGAGGGTTGTTTCATGGAATTATCATCAAAACAGTTAATAAAAGAATGGCAGCAGGCTCTACAAGCTGAAATTGCCTATTTAAAAAAGTATGGGAGTAAGAAATATCCACTTGCCCATGGAAGGAAATTGAATGGCTCAGATGATTACACCTATTATTTTGATTGTAATCAAATACTTACGATTCCTAATGGTTCAATTATAAAAATTAAATGGGGACTAAGTGAAAAAGAAGGACGTATCCTTTCATCGGAGGGAAAAGGGGTCATTGTTGTACTCGATGAATTCATTGGAGAGGATGTTTCTGAGGCTTATCTTATTTATGATCCATGGCAACTTTTGGACGAGCTTTGTTCAAGATTAGCAGAAATTAAAAAAAGCAAACTAAAACGAAGTAGAATTAAACGCTTATTAGCTCCAAATATGGAAACGAGACATCCTAATATGAAGGATGTTTCAAGTGTGAAAGCATTATTTGTCCGCTCTAAATATAATCCAGTCACTTACGTATGGGGGCCACCGGGAACGGGTAAAACATATACTCTAGCAAGAGTAGCAGCGAATATGTATTTACAAAAAAAGAAGATATTAATTTTTGCCCAAAGTAATGCAGCAGTAGATGTTTTAATGAATGAAATACACCATTTTTTAAATAAAATAAACAAATTTACAGAAGGAGAAATACTTAGGTATGGTTCTCAAGTTAATTCTTCTAACGTTCATGAAAGTATAACGATTCATTATTTATTGTCAAAGCAAGATCCTCGTTTAATAAAAAATAAAGAAGATTTATTAAAAGAAAGAAATGCATTAAAAAATGATTTGTATAAATCTTTTAGTGATCGTGATTCTAAAAAGTTAATGCAAATTGAAAATAAAGTGGCTTCCATTTTAGAAAAAATGAAAAGAAAAGAAAAAACATTATTAAAAGATGCTGATATCATTGGCACGACTTTAGCAAGAGCGGCTACGGATCCATCGATTTATGAGCATTCCTATGATTTGGCGATTATTGATGAGGCTAGCATGTGTTATATTCCACAGGCAGCTTTTGCTGCTTCTCTTGCAAAGAAGGTAATTGTTTGTGGTGATTTTAAACAGCTCCCGCCAATTGCACAATCGAAACATCGTTTAGTGGATGAATGGTTAAAGAAAGATATATTTCATAAATCCGGTGTTGTAGATAGAGTTAAGAATCAAGATTTGCATCCTCATCTATTATTATTAAATGAGCAAAGAAGAATGCATCCAGAAATATCATCGTTTACCAATAAATATGTATATCATTCTCTCGTTCATGATCACCCTAGTGTTCGCAAAAATAGAAACGAGATGATAAATAGAAAACCATTTCCTCAGCATGCTTCTATCCTTTTAGATACGAGTTATACTGGTCCATACAGTATCACAGAGAAGGCTTCATACTCTCGTTGGAATCCATGGCATTTAATGATTTCCTTTCAACTAATTCAAGAAGCTCTAAGTGATGGGTGTCAGTCGATTGGATACATAACTCCATATAGGGCGCAAAGTGAAATGATGAATGTATTACTTGAAGAATTTTATCAGCTTGAATATGCGAATGGAACTATTATTTCAGCTACTGTTCACAAATTCCAGGGAAGTGAAAAAGAAGTTATTATATTTGATAGCGTAGATGGACAACCTCATGATAGACCAGGGATGTTATTGATTGGTAAGGAAAGTGAAAGATTAATAAATGTTGCTATTACGAGAACCAAAGGTAAATTTATTCATGTAAATAATAAAGAGTATACATTGAGAAAAGTGGGTCGATTACAGACTTTTAGAAAGCTAACAGAGCATCAAATGAATTATAATCCGTGTATTACTCATCAAGAAATTGGAACATGGATTAAACATCAAGATTCAAAGATTCAATGGATTCATGCCAAAAAACAAGATGTGGTATTTAAAGACATTGCTCAAGCTAATTCTTCTATCTTGATATCAGTACCTGGAAATGAAAAGCTTTCACCTGAATGGATAGAAAAGCTAAATCAAAGAAAAAAGCGAGTTCAATTATCGATTATTTCAGAGGTACATCATGATTTATTAGGTTCACTTATTCCAGAAACTATTCCTTTTCCTTTTATTCTGATCGATAATCAATATTTATGGATTGGCCAGCCTTTTCAATTAGTTAAGGGAACAAGGCCGCCATATGTAGCGGTTCGCATCCATTCAATAGCTTTCGCTGAACAGTTTCTGAACCATTTACCAATGGAATTTACGTGGAAATGATTTACTTGAAATTGTGAAGAAATTGTATAAAATTTACCATTTATATGCATGCTAACAATACACATATATAGTTAAGGAATGGTTACATGCAAAATATTGTGAAATTTATGATTGGGTTCATGACATTGCTACTCTTAGCTGCTTGCACTGTACAAGATAAAGGAAATCAAAAATCCACTCCGGATTCTGAAAAGAAGCCTATACAAATATTGGTTATCGGTATTGACACTCGTGGAGAAGAAAAATCGAGAAGTGATGCTATACTAGTTTGTCAATATGATCCGAAAAAGAGAAGTATAAAAATTGCTTCTTTAATGAGAGATACTTTTGTAAAAATTCCTACTTATAATAAAGGCTATAATAAATTAAATACAGCTTATTTTCTAGGTGGAAAAGAATTATTAGTTAAAACGATTAAAGAGAACTTCGGAATAACAATTGATCATGTAGTAACCATTGATTTTAAAGGATTTACTCATGTTATTGATACCCTCGTTCCAGAAGGTATTGAAGTGATTGTTACAAAGGAAATGATTGCAGATATGAACCTTCCATATGACGAAGGGAAACATCGTTTACATGGTGATGAATTATTAAATTACGTAAGATTTCGCCATGATCAAGAAAGTGATTTTGGACGAGTAAAAAGGCAACAAGAAGTGATGGTTAAAATAAAGGAACAATTAACAGAAGAAATGACATCAGTTGAAAATTTTGCTACTTTGCCTAAACTGGTAGAAGGTTCATTAAAGTATGTAGATAGTGATTTAAGTATGACGGAAACACTTTCATTAGTTTCGACGGTATTATTACATCAAATTGACAGTATTGAAACAATGACGATTCCAATTGAAAATAGCTTTGAGAACAAAACATATGAACATGCGGGTGCTGTGTTACAAATGGATAGCCAGAAAAACATTGAAGCACTCAGTAATTTCTTCACCCTACCAAAACCAGTTAGTAAATAAGTAAACAGAAACTAATCCTTTCTGTAGCCTATAGTCCAGTCTAAGAGAAGCTATCTTGAAGGTGTTTTTTCCTTCTAGATAGCTTCTCTTATGTATGACCTCAAGGGGCTAAGCACTGGAGCTAGACAGTACGCAAAGTAAAGGAATTAAAGTATTCAATATAAAAGAAAACCGACACCGTTCCTTTTGAAACAATCTCATTCATTGATAAATTTATCTATCATACAATGTTTTAAATAACATTCAAAAGGAGCCATACGGCGAAACAAGTCGATGTTCAAAAGTTCTTCAAATATAATTTACTGTATATGCTGTCAACAAATTTCATAAAGTAATGTATAATATGGTATAAGAGAATTACTTTAGGGAGGGATACATTTGAAAGAAACGCATGTATACACCAAAAAAGAAGAACTTGTTAATGCAATAACACATGGTATTGGTGTCCTTCTAAGCATTACGGCTTTAGTGTTTTTAATTATTTTCGCTGTGAAAAATGGAACTGCCTGGCATGTTGTATCATTTTCTATCTATGGTGCAACGATGTTATTACTTTATCTTTGTTCAACCTTAGTCCACAGCTTCCCAGAAGGTAAGGCAAAAGATATATTTGAAATTTTTGATCATTCAGCGATTTATCTGTTTATCGCAGGAACGTATACACCATTTATGTTAGTTGTTCTAAATGGACCTTTGGGTTGGACGTTATTAAGTATAGTTTGGGCAATTGCGATTGCTGGCGTAGTATTTAAATCGTTCTTTGTTAAAAAATTTATGTTTATGTCAACCGTGCTGTATGTTGTGATGGGCTGGTTGATCGTTATTGCTTGGGAGCCACTAACTGCTACTTTACCAACTGCAGGAATTGTCCTATTAGTAACTGGTGGTATATTGTATACAGTTGGTGCTATTTTCTATGTATGGAGAGGATTTTTATTTCACCATGCGATTTGGCACTTGTTTGTATTAGCAGGCTCAATTTCTCACTTTTTCGCCGTTTTATTCTATGTGACACCTATTAGAATATAAATTAACTCCATTAACTGTTATGAATATCAACATAGAAAACTGTTCTTAGTGAACAGTTTTTTTATTAAGCTGTTATCACTATTTGTTGCTTCTGAACAAGTAGTGATGACAGCTTGGGTTGAATTCCGCTCCAATCGACTTATATACGCAACAAAATAATATAAAACTATAAACTTTTAGAAATTAGTCTTTAATATAGATATACTTTAATATATGAATATGTGAATAAGAAATCTTAGGAAAGTAGGTGTATGATGGAGGCAGCTGTTCAAGCGCTTTTTTCAGATGAAATTATACATTTTGGGTTAAATCAGTTCTCAGTAGATATAGCATCATTAAAAAAACTAGGTGAATTTGAAAGTTATATATTTGAAGGTATGAAGGATAATCAAGCAGTGATTCTTCGTTATACTCACAGCTCTCATCGTAATAGACAACAAATATTATCTGAAATAGACTGGGTATCCTATTTGAAAAGCAATAGAGTGAATGTATATGAACATTATCGTTCTATAAATGATCGTTATCTTGAAAGTGTCTTGGCACTTGATGGAAGTGAATTTTATGTATGTTGCTATGAAAAACTTCCAGGAGTAAGAGTGGAAGTCAACATGATTATGGAAAATTCTGATTTAATCGTTAAATGGGGAGAAGTAATTGGTGAAATGCATAGTATTACAACTACTTATAAACCCTCAATTCATGTAGGAAAAAGATTAGAATGGTACGAAGAGGAGCTTCTTGATTTACATCAATATAAAGTCAAAGACCAAACAATTCGTTATGGTCAATCTATCGTAAAAAGTCTTTGTAAATTAAAAAAGAACAGTGAAAATTATGGATTAATTCACTCTGATTTACATTCAGGAAATTTTACGTATGATCAAGGGGATTTGTATATTTTTGATTTTGATGATTGCTCATACCACTGGTTTGCAAGTGATATAGCAATTCCTTTATACTATACAGTGTTATCCCGAAGTTTTCAGTTTAAAGATGGAGAGCAAGACTTTGCTTATTATTTTATGAAGTATTTCCTAGAAGGCTATAGAAAAAATCACTTTATTACTCAGGACGACCTTAAAACAATACCTCTTTTTCTAAAATTAAGAGATATCACTTTACTTTCAGTTATGCTTAAAAAATTTGATTTAGATAATCTGAGTGATAGTGAAGCAAGACTTTATCAATCAGTAAAACATCGAGTAGATAATGAAGTCTCAATTGTTAATGTAAATTGGAGTGAAATATAAAGAAGAAGACATAAAGGGAAGGAGATATATAACCTATCCTTTATGTCTTCTTTATTAGATTAAATAATGATAAGTTATCTATAATAAATGCTAATAATTGAATGGAGTAGAAAAAAATTAGGTGAAATTTCTGTAATTGGTTAATAAAGGATTGAATTTTACGAAAATGACAAAGATTGTTCAATATTTCACAAAGTTTTACACACAAAAACCGTATATAATAATTTTTGTAGAGAGAGAGAAGCTTCACAAGAGAAGAAGGAGTGATTTTTATGATGGTATGTGAATGGAAGCCATTTACAACAGACATGAAAACCTACACAAGAGAAGATATCGAAGAATTAACAGGTGATGAATTTGAAGCAATGAGATTCGATGAAGGAGCTGAATTTCCTTCAATTATCTGGACTACAAACTTTGTTTGTATAGTAAAAGAAAATGCAAGAATGATTAGTGATATTTCGATAACAAAAATTCCGCGTAATCCAGTTTGTGAGTAATTTGTGTTTTGCTAGCGAAAAGCTAGTTATATTTTAAACACAATATGCTCAACATTTCACAAACTTTTTAGTTCATAAAAAATGTTATTTATTAGGAGGAAGGCCATTATGAAAGAAGTAGTAAAAGCAGTTCCATCTAACCCTGTAAAAGAAGAAAATAATGTTCAAAGAATGATAGATGAATTAGCAGCCAAAGGACAAAAAGCCCTAAAACAATTCATGGACTATGATCAAGAACAAATTAATAACATTGTAAAAGAAATGGCTTTAGCTGGTTTAGATCAGCATATGCAATTAGCTAAAATGGCTGTTGAAGAAACTGGTCGTGGAGTTTATGAAGATAAAATTATTAAAAATATGTTTGCAACAGAATATGTATATCATAATGTGAAATATGATAAAACGGTTGGAATTATTAATGAAAGCAAACAAGATGAAGTATATGAAATTGCAGAACCTGTTGGTGTAATTGCTGGTGTTACGCCAGTAACGAATCCAACATCTACTACTATGTTTAAAGCAATAATAGCTATTAAAACTAGAAATCCAATTATTTTCGCATTCCATCCTTCAGCACAAAAATCAAGTAGTGCTGCTGCTAAAATCTTACTTGATGCAGCTGTAAAAGCAGGAGCTCCTGAAGATTGCATACAATGGATAGATGCACCATCTATTGAAGCTACTAAACTATTAATGAATCATAAAGATGTAGCCCTTGTATTAGCAACAGGTGGAGCAGGAATGGTTCGTTCTGCTTATAGTACTGGTAAACCAGCTTTAGGTGTAGGACCTGGTAACGTTCCTTGTTATTTTGAAAAAACTGCAAATATCAAACGTGCCGTAAATGATTTAATCCTTTCTAAAACGTTTGATAACGGTATGATTTGTGCTTCAGAGCAAGCTGTTATTATTGATAAAGAAATATACCAAGAGGCAAAAAATGAATTAATCTATCATGGTTGTCATTTCTTGACTGCAGAAGAAAAGAAAAAAGTTGAAAAATTAGTAATCGATGAAAATAAATGTGCAGTAAACCCTGATATCGTTGGTAAACCAGCATATGTTATCGCTAAAATGGCTGGTGTAACTGTACCTGAAGATACAAAAATCTTAATAGCTGAATGCAAATCGGTTGGACCACAAGAACCACTTTCAAGAGAAAAACTATCTCCAGTATTAGCATGTTTCCAATCAAACAGTACTGAACAAGGCATCCGACTAGCTGAAGAAATGTTAGAGTTCGGTGGACTTGGTCATTCAGCAGTTATCCATTCAGAGAATCAAGAAGTGATTGAAAAATATGGTTTACGAATGAAAGCTTGCCGTATAATCGTTAATGCTCCATCATCACAAGGGGCAATTGGAGATATATACAATGCGTATATGCCTTCATTAACACTTGGATGTGGTTCATACGGTAATAACTCAGTAAGTCAAAACGTGTCAACAGTACACTTATTAAATATTAAAAAGATGGCGAAGAGAACTGTGAATATGCAATGGTTTAAAATTCCACCAAAAATTTATTTCGAAAAAAACGCTATTCAGTATTTAGCAAAAATGCCAAATATCTCAAAAGCATTTATTGTAACAGATGAAGGTATGGTTAAATTAGGCTACGTAGATCGTATTCTATACTATTTAAGAAAACGTCCAGATTACGTTCATTGTGAGATCTTCTCTGATGTAGAGCCAGATCCATCAATTGAAACAGTAATGAAAGGCGCGGAAATGATGAAGACCTTTAAGCCAGATGTTATTATTACACTTGGTGGTGGTTCGGCGATGGATGCTGCAAAAGGAATGTGGCTATTCTATGAGCACCCTGAAGTATCATTCCATGGCTTAAAACAAAAATTCTTAGATATTCGTAAGCGTGTATTTAAATATCCAAGCTTAGGAAAACATGCACAATTTGTAGCCATCCCAACAACATCTGGTACTGGATCAGAAGTTACAAGCTTCTCAGTTATTACAGATAAAGAAAACAATGTAAAATATCCATTAGCTGATTATGAATTAACACCAGATGTAGCTATTATCGATCCACAATTTGTTATGACTGTACCACCAACTGTTACAGCAGACACAGGTCTTGATGTATTAACTCATGCTATTGAAGCTTATGTTTCTAACATGGCAAATGATTATACAGACGGTTTAGCTATGAAAGCAATCGAATTAGTGTTCAAATACCTTCCACGAGCATACCGAAACGGTAGTACAGATGAAGTAGCTCGAGAAAAAATGCATAATGCTTCAACGATTGCTGGTATGGCATTTGCAAATGCATTTTTAGGTATTAACCATAGTTTAGCTCACAAAATGGGAGCAGAATTCCATATTGCACATGGAAGAGCTAATGCTATCTTAATGCCACATGTTATCCGTTACAATGCGACAAAACCAAAGAAATTTACTGCATTCCCTAAATATGAGCATTTTATTGCAGATCAACGCTATGCTGAAATAGCAAAAATGTTAGGACTACCATGTAAAACTACTGAAGAAGGTGTAGAAAGCCTTGTTCAAGCTATCATTAAACTTGCAAAAGAAATGAATGTAACAATGAGTATTGCTGATTGTGGCGTTTCTAAAGCTGAGTTTGAAAGTAAGGTAGATTACCTAGCTGATAAAGCATTTGAAGATCAATGTACAACAGCAAATCCAAAGCTACCTCTAGTTACTGAGTTAGCTGAGATTTACAGACAAGCTTATAAAGGAGTTTAATCCTTTATATAAATTATCTTCTCTTTTTGACCCTATCACATGTTGATAGGGTTCTTTTTTTGTAGAATCTTCATGAATAAACAACCTAGGGATTAATGATAAAAAGGAAGTGTATTATGAATAAAAGCTGTTTTAAAGAGTAAATATTGATAACGAAATTCTTCAAAAGACATCTCATGTGTCTCAAAATCATATCGTTCTAGAAATGCTTCTACAATTTCCTCTCCATCATGAAATAAATTTGTGACATGTAGTTTATATGAAAAATGATCCAGCATCGGTACATAAGTAAAAAAATGAGAATGCATAAAAATAACTCCTTATATGAAATAAATACTGTCTTATTTTGTGTATACTTACAAAATTGTATGCTTATATCTATAAAAGAGCGCTATTTAATAAATTTCCGTTGAATGTTAATGGCTTATGATTTCAATAATTAAATATATTAATATAATATACTTAATTCTGTTGTCACTTGCTGTTTGAAGATATTTAAAAATATCTTCGGAATTTGCACATAAAATGATTTAGAATGTTACGTTGTTCACAAAATTGAAACAAATTAGTTGACTGTTAAATATTTTAATATTAAAATGTACACATGAATAATATTTTTAAATATTTTTCTTTTAAAATAATTTCTGAAATAAATGAAAAAAAGTTAGAGGGGTCTAGTTTATTTTAGTAATAGAATTAAGGAATAAATGAAAATATTGTTTATGTGCTCTTTTTGCTAGATTGTTTGTTAGATAAGGTAACTGGTTTTTGAAATAATGATGACTTGTCATAATTGATTTTTCGTGTAGTGCAGGGAATTGTAAGAAAAAGATATCATGAATATAATTTTGCAATGATGACAGATGCTGATGGGGGAACAGCTTAATAGGAATGGATTATGAAGTAATGATATCGAAAAGTGAATAAGCTTTTATCGATGAATTATTTAGAACAATTCGTTTTATATTTGAAATATTTAAATAGTTCAAATGATAATAAGAGTGTACACATTTGTGGTTTACTACCAGCTATTCTTTAGCAACATTGTGAAAGCAGGGAATTTTGGAAGCGGTATCATTTACTTAACAAACATATTTTACGTACATTTCAGATTAAAAGATTTAAAGATGAATCTATTTATTCAGAATTATGAAATGTTATTGACCCGTAATATTTTCTATAATTCAACTTATGATGTTTGGATAAAAACTTGAAGATTTTTCATGACCAATAGAACAGGAAGTTTACCCGATAAGAATATAAATGGGAGACATGTAGCTTTTATAACAGTACAAGCTGTTTTATAGCCGGTTTTTAAGTTAACGATGGGGTATATATGATTAATATAGATTGTAGTTCAGAAGGACAAAGATGTGCGGTAAACGATGGTTTAATGAAATTATTTATATGAATTATTGGGTATCAAGTTTGCACCACAAATAAAAAAGAAAGACGTCAAAATCGAATTTTGATGGGTTTTCTAATGGTCAAATTTTCAAGGATGACAGTATTTTTAGAACAAAGAGGAATGAGACAACTGTAATTTTAGGGACGAGATGTGACTAAATGGGGGGATTTAGTTTCATTGCCTAAAAGGTTCTTACAGAATGGGAGGAAAACTATAATGAATACGACAAAGAAAAAAATTCACTTTGCATGGTGGGTATTATTGGGATTATCTATTATGATCGGATTAGCTCGCGGTGGTATTAATAATGCAGGGGGATTATTTTTAACACCTGTTTCAAATGATTTAGATATTAGCATAGGTGCATTATCGATATATTTCAGTCTTTCGTCAATTGCAACCATGATTTTCTTACCAATTGCAGGTAAGATGATGGCGAAATATGATATTCGTTTATTATTAATAGCAGGGATTATTTTACAAGCTGGTTCTTTTGCAATTTTTGGTTTAATGAATTCTGTATGGGGTTGGTACATCTTTTCTATACCAATGGCCATTGGATCAATATTCGTTAACCAAATGGCTGGGCCTGTTTTGATAAACAACTGGTTTAAAAAGCATAACGGTTTAGCGTTAGGGATTATGATGGCAGCTGTAGGACTATTTGGTGCCGTTTTACAACCTTTAGCTGGTAATTTAATTGCAAGCGAAGGATGGAGAGCAACATATCTTATTTTAGGGATTGCAGCGATTATCATTGTTATTCCAGTTGTTCTATTGACAATACGAATGGTTCCACAACAAAAAGGTTTACTACCATATGGTGTAGATGCTTCAGGTGAAGGGGACACTAAGAAAGAAGCACATGAAGATGTAGCAAATAAAGGCGTTACTTTTGCAATTGCCAAAAAATCAACTGCTTTCTATGCATTATTACTCTTCTTCTTCTTTATGACAGCGATAGGAAGCTTTGCTCAACATATTGCACCATTTGCAATGGGTCTTGGTTATGATGTTAAATTTGCTGGTAGTGTAATGGGTGCATTTATGGTTGGGATGTTAATCGGGGCACTTGCATTTGGCTTCTTAACTGATAAAATTGGTGCTAAAAATACGGCGATTTTCTCAATGATTGTTGGATTAGTGTCTATGGTTATGTTACTAACTGTGTCAACAAATCCTACTATGTTTACTTTAGCAATCGGTATTTTTGGGTTTGTAACAGCATCAATTGGTACACTAACACCATTATTAACGACTTCAATTTTTGGTAACAAAGAATATAGCCAAATTTTTGCAACGGCTGCTTTAGGATTAGCTATTGCAGGGATCGTAGCACTTCCTGGATATGGTTTTGTATTCGATGCTACTGGTAGCTACACATATGTTTTATATACAATTATTGCTATGTTGATCATTAATATCGTATTAGTGCTTGTAGCATATAAAGGTAAAAAGAAACTTGAAAAAGACGGACATTGGAATTAAGTTTTATAGAATGATTACAAAAGCCTAACCATATTATGGTTAGGCTTTTAGTGTGTCGATAAAAGGGATCGGGAGGACATCTTCTTTATACAGCATAGTCCTTTAATCATTTGTCGAAGGTTTTTGCTATCTGTACATATTGGGATGAAAGGACTGTGCGCATAAATTCCTATAATGCAAATAGTGTACGAAATAATGAATCCATTTAGTAGATTTTAAGTAGCTATACAGATACGTTAATTAAGCTTAGAGTGGGTGACTCTAGCAGGTAAACTAGGATCATGGTTCACGTAGCGTGGATGTGTTTCGGCTCCGTCCTACGGTAAGAATGCGTCATGACACGGTCATTCTATATTCAATGCAAGTTTCATGACAATATAATAGCGAACACATCCATATAAATAAAAGAAAACAGACTGTAAGCGAACTCGAAATTCTTCGATGTTGTCTACAGTCTGTTTATTGTTTATATAGTTTGTTACGATTTATTACTTACACTTAGTACCTATGTTTACGTAGGTAGGATAACAAACTCAATGTTTTTATTTATACATGTCATCGATTTTTGCTTGTAATTCTTTGTCCTCTAAATACTCATCATAAGTCATCATTTTATCCACTACGCCTTGAGGTGTAATTTCAATGATGCGATTAGCGATTGTTTGCATAAACTGATGGTCATGTGAAGCGAAAATCATAGAACCTTTATAAGCAGTAAGACCATTATTTAATGCTGTAATAGATTCAAGATCTAAGTGGTTTGTTGGTTCATCTAATAACAATACATTTGCTCCGCTTAGCATCATTTTAGATAGCATACAACGAACTTTTTCTCCACCTGAAAGAACGCTCGCTTTCTTCATAACTTCTTCTCCAGAGAATAGCATTCTTCCTAGGAATCCACGTAGGAAACTTTCGCTATCATCTTTAGGAGAGAATTGGCGTAACCAATCAACAAGTGTTAAATCACAGCCCTCGAAGTATTCAGAGTTATCTTTAGGGAAGTATGCTTGAGATGTTGTTACACCCCATTTATAGCTTCCTGAATCTGCTTCTAATTCTCCTGCAAGAATTTTGAAAAGAGTTGTTTTAGCTAATTCGTTGCGTCCAACAATGGCAATTTTATCTCCTTTATTCATAATAAAGTTTACATTGTTTAGCAACTGTTCTCCATCAACGGTTTTAGAGATGTTTTCAACACGTAATAAATCGTTTCCAACTTCACGATCTTGAGCGAAGTTTACATATGGATAACGGCGAGATGAAGGTTGAATATCATCTAATGTAATTTTATCAAGTAATTTTTTACGAGACGTTGCTTGTTTAGATTTAGAAGCATTAGCGCTAAATCGAGCAATAAACGCTTGTAGCTCTTTAATTTTTTCTTCTTTCTTTTTATTTGATTCTTGAGAAAGTTTAAGAGCAAGTTGGCTTGATTCATACCAGAAATCATAGTTACCAACGTAAATTTTAATTTTACCGAAATCTAAGTCAGCAATATGAGTACATACCTTATTTAAGAAATGACGGTCATGTGATACGACAATTACTGTATTTTCAAAGTTAATTAAAAATTCTTCCAGCCATTGAATAGCTTGGATATCCAAATGGTTGGTAGGCTCATCTAGTAAAAGAACATCTGGTTTACCAAATAAAGCTTGTGCTAGTAAAACTTTTACTTTTTCAGAACCTGTTAGCTCACTCATTTTCTTTTGGTGAAGATCTTCTGTGATTCCAAGACCTTGTAACAGTATAGCTGCCTCTGATTCAGCTTCCCATCCATTTAAATCAGCAAATTCACCTTCAAGTTCTGCTGCACGCATACCATCTTCATCAGTGAAGTCTTCTTTCATATAAATAGCATCTTTTTCTTTCATAACTTCATATAGTCTTTGATGACCCATGATAACAACTTGCATTACTTCGAATTCTTCATATTCAAAGTGATTTTGCTTTAAGACTGCTAATCTTTCGTTTGGCCCTAATGAAACATTACCTGTTTGTGATTCAATTTCACCAGATAAAATCTTTAAGAAAGTTGATTTACCAGCACCATTTGCACCGATTAGTCCATAACAGTTACCCGGTGTGAATTTAATATTAACGTCTTCAAATAATTTACGATCTCCGTATCTTAAACTTACGTCTGAAACAGTAATCATGTATTTACCTCCAAATGTTATTTATTAACACGTTTCAAAAGCATCTATGGTTAAATAAATAATAAATATTCATTTCTATCATACGATTCGTGTATTTTATACATAATAGCACTCAAGCCTTAATTATAAAGGAGATATAAAGGATATTCAATATTCGTATAGATAAATAATAAAAAAGCAAGAAAAATTGGATATAAGTCATGGAGTGATACGTACTAATTGATATAATGAAAGTCTTTGCTAATCAGTACATATAAAATAAACGAATCAGAAAACAGCCTGGCAAAACAAATTCAACCTTTTCTATCATATTTACATATTAATGATTGAAAAGTAGGGAATTATCCCGTGCAGGAGCGAAATTTCGCAATTTTTTTATTTAATTAGTAAGAAAATAATTACGAAATCTCTATAAAAAATGAAACCTTTATATGGAGTCATTCGTTTATATTATTATAAATCTATTTGAATTCAGAAAGGGGAGGGGTTATGAAGAAGAGTATGGTATGTATAGGGTTATTAATAACAGTAATCCTTCTCACTTCCTGCAATTCAACAGTAAATCCAGTCACCTCAAAAGAAATTGACATTATTAATGAGAATTTGAAACTAAAAGATAGGGTAGCAGAATTAGAACATTCACTATCAACAACTGAAAAAAAAGAAGAGAAAGAAAAGCATGTTGAAAAAGTGATTTTATCTTTTTTTAATAATATTAATAATGGTGAATTCGCAGAGGCGAGGAATGCAATTTCAGGTCATGTTAATATAACAAAAACAGCTATTATTATAGAGAATGGTGCAAAGTACGACATCGATCAGTTCAAAAGGTATAGTTTACAATTGGTTTCATCAAACTGGTCAACTAATGATGATAGCTGTCTTACTTTTAATTTAATAGGAAGTAAATTAAACAAAAAAATGAATGTAAAAGTAAAAAATATCAATGGTGAATGGAAAATTGATGGATTTGGGATTCACTATAATACATAAAGGGCAGCCTCATTAGTGAAGGAAAAACACTTTTGAGACAGCCCTTATACTTTTGTTATTTTTATGGTTCCATTTTTCATTGAAATGAAAGTATGTTACAAATTTGTAATGAATGTAGTTATGTCACTATTTCAGAAAGAATCCGTCATGACAGTTTATAGAAACATCCCTGAATCTCTAATGTTTTTGACGGCTTGTTGTAAAGAGTCTTCATTCTCTACTAAAGCGATTCTTACAAATCCTTCTCCAGATGGGCCAAATGCAATTCCAGGTGTTACCGTAACACCTGCATGATCCGTTAATTCGAATGCAAACTGCTTGGATGTCCATTTATTAGGGATTTCTGCCCAAATGAACATTCCAGCCTGAGGAGTTTCAATATTCCAGCCAATTTCGCTTAATCCATTAACTAAACAGTCTCGTCTTTTACGATATATAGATCTCGCTTCTTCTGTAAAACTAGACCCTTTTTGTAATGCTAGGGTCGCAGCGTGTTGGATGGGAAGAAAAACACCATAATCTAAATTTGATTTTAATTGCTTAAGAGCTGTGATAATTTTTTCATTTCCAAGAGCATATGCAACTCGACAACCAGCCATATTAAAGCTTTTAGATAAAGAGTTAAATTCAACACCGACTTCTTGACTACCTTCAATAGCTAAGAAACTAATTGGAGCCTCATTACCATAATATAATTCAGAATAGGCAAAATCATGTAAAATCATAATATTATACTTTTTTGCAAAGGCAATAGCTTCTACAAAGATTTGTTCTGTTGCCATGACTGGAATCGGATTTCCTGGAAAGTTTAATATCATTATTGTTGCTTGAGTTGCGATATCTTCTGGTATTTTAGAAAAGTCAGGTAAAAAATGATTTTCTTTTTGTAAAGGCATAAAATAAGGAATGGCTTCAGCCATAGCAATTCCAGTAGCATATGCTGTATACCCAGGGTCAGGAACTAGAACAATATCTCCAGGGTTAGCGATAACCATTGGTAAATGAACTAATCCATCTTGAGAACCCATTAATTGAAAAATTTCCTTTTCACTATCTAAAGTAACATGGTATGTATCACGATAATACGTTTGGACAGCTTGCTGAAATTCATTGGTACCCCGCATGGAATAGCCATATAATTGATCATTCATGGAATGCTGACTGATTGCTTCCATAACGAATGATGGTGGAGGCAAATCGGGACTACCGATGCTAAGATCGATTATGTTCTTACCTTCTTTTATTTTTTTTGCCTTATATGCAGCCATTTCACTAAATATGGAGGCTGAAAAGGATGACATTCTATTAGCGGTTTGTATTTTCATAGTAATGATCCCCCAAATAATTTACCTATGTTAAAGGTTACTGTTGATTTTTCACTAGAAAAATGATTGAAAATCTCTGAGTATCCTAGTGAATAAATAAGGAACTAGTGAGGAGTTTTGCCCTTCCCTCTGGAATACGAATGGATTTGAGTTCTATCAACAAGAAACATTAACTTGGTTTTTTAATAATTCTGAAAATATTGTACCATATCTAATAATCGAGAAACAAAGTATTGGGAAATTCCTTATTAAACCAATTAGATTTCATTATGTTTTTATCTGATAAATTGTATAATAACTATAGTGAAATATATACTTATCATCATAAAAATGATACAGTTAAGAGCGATGTCCAAACAGTTGGATATTGAAGGAGGAAACAATAGATGAGTAAATTAATACCAGGGGAAGTTGTAACTTTACTTGTAGATCGTGAAGAAGAATATGGATATTTTTTGAAAAGTGATAATAGTAAAGATCGCGTTTTACTTCATAATAATGAAATTCAAGGTGAGATAAATATTGGAGATGAAGTAGAAGTATTCATTTTCCAAGATAAAGATGGTCGCTTGTCGGCAACAATGACGATCCCACATATTCAATTAGGTGTATATGGGTGGGGAGTTGTCGAAGGCTATCGAAAAAATTTAGGGGCATTCGTCAATATTGGTATATCAAAAGATATTTTAGTATCGGTTGATGATCTACCTTTAGTGTATGATGTTTGGCCGAAGGTAAAGGATCAATTATATATTACTTTACGTCATGATAAAAATGGTCGTTTGTTCGGAAAATTAGCTACGGAAGAAATTATTCGTGATATTTGTGTTCCAGCACCTGAGAATATGTACAATAAGCGAGTAAAAGGATTTGTTTATAAAACAAAAAAAGTTGGTAGTTATGTGATAACTGAAGAAGGTTACCGCTGTTTTGTTCATGAAAATGAAAGAGGTAAAGAGCCTCGTCTTGGTCAATATGTGGAAGGACGAGTGATAGATGAGAAAGAAGATGGTTCACTGAACATTTCTTTATTACCTTTCAAACATGAAAAAATGCAAGAAGATAGTGATATTATCTTGAATTATCTAAAAATGCGTGCGGGTGCTATGCCTTACAGTGATAAAAGTACCCCAAATGATATTTTGAAAAACTTTGAAATGAGTAAAGGAGCCTTCAAACGAGCATTAGGTAAACTAATGAAAGAAGGGAAAATCTATCAAGAAGATGGATGGACTTATACAAGTGATCGTAAATAAATAGAAATAAAACCGTAATGCTTATTTGAATAAATGAGTATTACGGTTTTTTATTCTGTTTAATAGTGAATGATTTTAGCGAGATGTAGTGAATATGAGTCTTTTATCTCTCTTTTTTTACTTTTTGTTTAGAGAACGGCATCCACCAATTCCAATTTCCTAAAAGCTTCATTAGTGAAGGTACTAGCAATAATCTAATGATTGTGGCATCAATGAAAATAGCTAGTGCAATACCAATTCCAATTTGTTTTACCGGTACCACACCTGTGAATACAAAAGCCCCTGTTAATACAATCATGATAAGCGCTGCTGATGTAATGATTTTACTTGTTGATGATAATCCAACTACAGTAGCTTCATCATTATCCATTGTTTCAAGATATACTTCATGCATCCTTGATATTAGAAAGACCTCATAGTCCATACTTAGTCCAAAAACAATACTAAAGACAAATACCGGGATAATGAGAGCGATATTTGATGGATCTAAACCGAAGTGGCCCTCTTGAAAAATCCATACCAGGATACCAAATGTAGATGTTAGTCCGATAACATTCATGATGATAGCTTTTAAAGGAATGATAACCGAACGGAAAGCAAATAAAAGAATGATATAGGTACTTATTAATATAATGCCAATACCAATTCCAACTTTATCGAATATTTCATCGAATATTTCTTGGTTGAATTTTGCCTCTCCGCCAACCGAAATAATAAAGTCGTAGTTCTTATCTGCCCATTTCTTTACCCATTGTTTAGCCTCTTTAGAAGTGGCTGCTTTTGTTAATGTCACTGGAACGAGTAGTTTATCTTTGTTAATAAACTGCTCTAAGGCAGGAGTAAGAGATTGTTTTGTTTCTGGATTTTGTAATAGGGTATACAAGGTTTGACTATTATCTATACCAGATAATGAGTACAGTGATGCAGTCGATTTTACAATCGAATCTTTCTCTATATCTTTGATAAAGGACTGCATATCTTTGAGTCCTTCTTCGTTTGTCCACGAACCGTTTCTTTCTGCAATCATGTACACTGTAGCATTTTCTTTCATTTGAAAGGCATCATGAATTTTTTCAAATGCTTCACGAGATTCATAGGTGATAGGTAATGATTTTTCATCTGGTATCGAAAGGTTGATATCTTTAATTGGGATAATACCAGCTATCAATATGAGTATGGACAATATTGTAATAATAATGGGACGCTTCATTACAGATTCAGCAAAGGCTCTCCATTTAGGGTTTTCCCCATTTTTTGTTTTAAATATTTTTCCTTTGTCTAAGTATTTTCCTACAAATAGGAGTATAGACGGTAGTAAAGTTAAGGATGATATAACAGCCACAAATACAACGACCATTCCGCCAATTGCTACAGTTTGAAAGATATCTATTTCTATAATTAACATGGCTGCTAATCCAATAAATACACATATAGCTGAGAAAATAATAGACTTCCCTGCAGTTAAAACAGTTTTTAACACCGCTTGTTTAATGGAGTTATGGTTCCTTTCTTCTTTAAAGCGATTAATAAAAAGAAGAGCGAAATCAATACTTAAAGCAAGACCTATCATCGGAGCAACATTTAATAAAAAAACAGATAGATTTAAATAATTCCCTAATAACGTCAGTATTCCAAGTGCAGATATAACAGTGAGTGCACCAACAACGATTGGTATAATGGCAGAAACGATACTTCCGAATGCTAATAATAAAACGATAAGAGCGACAGGAAGACCAATCATTTCAGCAATCATTAAATCATGCTGACTAGCTTTATTCATATCCTCACTAATAACAGATTTCCCGGTCAACATAGCGTGATCATACTGATCGGTAATTTGTCTAACTTTATCTACATATGCATTCATGTCGTCATCTTCTTTATCAAATGACAATGAAGCATAGGCGACATTTGTTTTCATTTGGTTTTCGTTTGTAAGAGGTGATTGGATACTTGTTGTAATCTTAAGCTCATCAATTTGGTTGATTACTTTTTTTATGTATGTTTGAAAGTCTTGTTCGGATGCATTTTTTTCCTTTTCAAAGACAACGATAAGAGTATTTTTAGGAAAATTAAAAGAACTTGAAAGCTCTTTTTCAACTTTCGCATACTCTCCATCCATTTCAAAACCATCACCACTTAACTTGGAGGGTAGATCAATTGCATAAAAGGCTAATCCAACCGCCAGAAGAATCCATACGATAAGCGAAAATTTATAATGTTTAATTATTTTTTGGGCTATTGTAGACATTTCATAAACCTCCCATAAATCAATGCTATCTATATTATGAAAAACAAATGGAAAAAGATAAAGAGAAACTTTGATGGATGGAGCGTTTTTCTTCATCCATCATTAGTTGAACTAATCGGGTTTCAACTGGCGCTTGATCATAAGAAAAAACCAATAGATAAAAAAGACCATCAAGGATAATAAGTAGAAACAAAAGTTATTAACATAGCGCCAGTCCAAACGGGATAAAGAGAAACTTTGATGGCGACATTCGTAACAATTCTGTTTAACAGTAGAATATTTCCAATCATTACACATATACTATAGTTATGATTGGTTTTCAAAATTGAATTCGTCAGGAGGTAACATCATGTACTTTTCGAAAAAACAACAGGAAGTAGATGAAGTAATTATTGAAGACACCCACGTGTTTGCATGTGCTTCAGATGGATGCAATGGTTGGATGAGAATGCAGTTTGCGTCGGATGATTCTTCATGTCCACTATGTGGAAGTAATATGAATGAAGAAATTAGACAATTACCAAAAATAATATAAAAAGGATGTTTTATAGTTCTTTCGTATTATTTATACCAATAAAAGAAAGAATTGAAACCAGAGTGATATTTGATTGTAATGATTGTAACGCATTTATAACTCTACTGTCTCTAATGTTAAGAAAATTCGTGTTATGATAGTTTCCGTTAGCCTTTATGGCTAGCGGAGAGGATGGCTATCAAATGAAAAAAACATTACTATCAATTTTTACAGTAGCTACCATATCTACTACTGTCGGCTTACAAGCTCATGCAGAAGAGATAACTATAAAAAAAGGTGACACCTTATCGGAAATCGCAAAAGAATATGATGTTTCTGTTTCGGATTTAAAAGCATACAATGGGCTAATTTCTGATTTAATTGTGGAGAATCAAAAGCTAACTGTAGTACCAAAGACCAACTATAAAGTGTTGGCTGGAGATTCATTATGGAAAATAGGTCAGCAATTTGGCGTTGAAGTTGCAGATATAAAAACATGGAATAACCTTACAGATGATTTGATTTTTCCTAATCAAAATCTTGTTATCCACAAAACAAATACTACTGTAAAAAATACAACACAAGAAAATGTAAAGAACGAAAATCAAAAGGAACAATCAAAGAGTGAAGAACCAGTTGAGCAACCTGTAAAGAATGATGTTACTACATCTGTTGAAGGTGATGTTGTTAAAACATTGACGATGGAGGCTACTGCATATTCAGAGACAGGTGAAGGAACGACTGGTATGACCGCTACTGGTTTAAATCTTCGTGCAAATCCAAATTTAAAGGTGATTGCTGTAGACCCAAAAGTAATTCCTTTAGGAACGAAAGTTTACGTTGAAGGATATGGATATGCAACCGCTGAAGATACGGGTGGAGCAATTAAAGGAAATCGTATTGATGTATTTATTCCTTCAGAAACAGAAGTAAACCAATGGGGTAGAAAACAAGTTCAAGTGAAAATTCTTCGATAATAATAAAAAAATACGGGAACTTTTTAAGTAAAGTATATATAAAACCACCTTCAATAGAGGGTGGTTTTTGTGTTTATTTATCCTTAATTATGAAAAAAGTAGGTAGTTATATATTGGTAAAAATAACAGAATATATTTAATTTAGTAACAATCATATTGATTTTTCACTCTTTTCAGCCGAAATGTGTCGAAATTCATACAAATTCTTTTCAGAGTATGATATCTTTTAGTAACAATGGTCGTACAATAGACATATAGTATCTACTTTGGAGTTGACTAATTGAAATGGAAGAATTAATTCTCTCTTTTAATCCTATTATTATTATGATTGGGATTTTGCTAACAGGGATCGCGGTATATACAGCAGTCGATTTATTCACAAATGTAAATAGTATGATGGGTAGTAAAAACTTTTTATTTTGGGGAAGTTCATTCTCTTTTTCAATAGGTATTTGGATGATGAGCTTTTTTGGTATGCTGGCATTTGATACGAAACAATCGATTGATACATTACTAATTATTAGTATTATTACATTATTCAGTAGCTCGTTTTTTTCCCTTATGGCCTTTTATATTTTAATGAAGGGGAAAAGAAATTATCATTTAATAATGGGGAGTTTTCTATTAACGATATCAGTTATCATTACATATTCTATTAGCATGTATTCTATTGAAGGAAAAGTACAATATAATTATTTACTTATTATATTATCGTTCATATTGGTTTCTAGCTTTTTTTTATTTGCTTTTTGGTTATTACGACTTATTGAAGAGAAAACATTTTCAGCTGTATGGATAAAAATGTTTTCAGCTTTAATAATGACTGTTTCAATAGGTCAGGGCTTTTTATTGATTATTAAAGCAACTTATCATATTGCTAATAGTAACAATATATTATCCGAAATCAAATTAGAAGGCTATTGGCTTCCATATATCATTCTCTGTTTATCATTCATTATATTTGGTGGCTTAATTTTAGGAAGTATATTAACGAATAAAAACGTCATTAGAAGAAGCATTGTAGCTAGAGATATTATGACAGCTGTTGATACATCTTCCATTGTATTTATTTTAAATGCTAAAGGGACAATTACCTATGTAAATGATAAATTTGTGGAAATCTCTCAGTATTCACAAGAGGAATTACTAGGGAAAAATTATGATTTCTTAAAGGCTGATTATCATGGGGCACCCTTTTCAGAAAACCTATGGAAACATGTAGAAGTAGGAGAGATTCTGAAGGATGAGGTCTGTCATAAGGCAAAGGACCGCTCATTATTTTGGACAGATATGACGGTCATACCGTTTCTTGATGATAAGGGTAGACCTTATCAATATATCGCTATTCTACAGGATATTACCGATCGAAAAGCCGTTGAGAAGGAATTAGAAAATACCATGAAAGAAATACAAGATTATAAATATGCACTCGATGAAGCTTCAATTGTAGCAATTACAGATGCGAAAGGGATAATTACTAAGGTTAATAAGAATTTTACAACGATATCAAAATATTCACAGGAAGAATTAATCGGAAGTGATCATCGATTGTTAAATTCGGGTTATCATTCGAAAGAATTTTTTAAAAATTTATGGAAAAAAATTGGGAATGGTGAAGTTTGGAAAGGAGAAATAAGGAATAAAGCGAAAGATGGTTCTTTTTATTGGGTTGAAACAACGATTATTCCTTTCCTAAATGAAAAAAATAAACCATATAAGTATTTATCTATTCGTAACGATATTACAGAAAAGAAAAAGCAAGAAGAAGTATTGCGTAGACAAGAAAAATTATCAGCTTTAGGTCAATTAGCAGCAGGTATAGCACATGAAATCCGAAACCCATTAACAAGTATGAGAGGTTACACAGAGTTCCTATTATTAGATGAGGAAAAGGAAGATCGAAAGGAACATCTGGAAATTGTTTTAGATGAGATTAATCGGGTCAATAATATTGTAGAAGAATTTATGATGCTCGCAAAGCCACAATCAAATATATTAGCCATCAAAAATATTAATACAATCATTAAAAATACTGTTTCATTATTTTCGTATGAGGCTAAAAAGAAAAAGGTTGATATTTCTTTCACTACTAGTGATGATGATCTTATGGTTTTATGCGATGAAAATCGTATTAAACAAGTGTTTTTAAATCTTATTAAAAATGGTATAGAAGCCATGCCTAACGGTGGAAAGCTTTCTATTCAAATTGAAAGAAAGAGCGGATTTGTTTCAATAAAGGTTATCGATTCAGGCGAGGGAATTCCACAATCCATATTAAATAAAATAGGGGAACCGTTTTTTACAACGAAAGAATCAGGTACAGGACTTGGCTTGATGATTAGTTTTCAAATTATTGAAAGCTATAAAGGAAAAATTGATATTGAAAGCGAGGAAGGAATTGGGACATCCTTCTTAATTGATTTACCTATAGGGGAATAGTAATTGTGTAAGACTAACTTGTATTGAGGTGATATTCAAATGTGGAAAACTTTACTTTCTAGCATAGGATTGGGCAACATTACTGTAGATACAATAGTGGAGAAGAAGGAGTACAAACCTGGTGAAGAATTGTGTGGTAAGGTAGAGATTAATGGCGGTATGACAGACAAAAAAATCGAAGGAATTGTTATTACTCTACTTGTAAAATATGAACAAGATAAATTAGATAGTGACTTTTCATTTCATGAAAAACATATAAGAGAAACTGAAATTAATAACAGTAAAATGATACATTCTAATGAGACAAACACTATTCCTTTCTCAATCAGAATTCCTTTTGATCATCCGAAGAGTGAAAACGGGGTGGAAACTATTATTCGAACGAAACTCCTTGTTTCTCAAAATATCGATCCTGAGGATGAAGATACTATAATTATTTTATAAAAA